>DMXI01000406.1 GCA_003483885.1 Microscillaceae bacterium | reverse complement strand
GTAGTTTATCTCGTGATTTGTCTAACTACGGGCAAAGTAATGATTCTTCATCCAATGAAACAGATCAAAATGTAAAAGCCATGCAAGAACGTATCGAGTACCTGTTTCATTGGATGAAGAATCATTACTTTGCCCGTAGTTAGACAAATCACGAGATAAACTACCCAACTCCTCAGCATTGAGGTTTTTTTGTTGTAGTAGTTGTTTTATCAACTGCAATATTTGGAAGTCTTCGTTGCTCATACTGTTTAATATCCAGTAGAAAAGGTTCAACAAAATTAATCGTGATAACGAGAAAAAATGTGAATTAATGTATAAAATACAAGAGAAAATAATGCCAAAAGGCTGTTTTTGATATTAAATTTTCTGAAAATATTGGATTTTTAGAAATATATTTGTTTAAATATTATGTGAATAAATCAAACAGTTTATTTCCTCTGTGTGCAAGCCTAAAACTAGCTTTTCAACTAAAAACTGTTAAAAGTCAAAATCAAAATCATTAAATTGTCCTGGTTGATTATCAATCTTGTCAGGACTCTTGGTAGGAGGGGAGATGTCAGATTCGCCAGGTGGCTTCAATGGTAATTTTTCCTTTGCCATTGCGATAAAACTATCTTCCTGTTCAAGAGATGGTTGTGTTTGAGATGGTTTTGGGGGAGGAGTAAAATCGGACTGAATCGGGTGAGGTATTGGGGCACCTACTTGGAAGTTTTCTTGTCCAAATTGATCAGCGTCTAAATCTAATAATTCCCAGGGGTTGTTTTCTGAGGAAACCTCAGATGAAGATGATGAAGCGGGACTCATAGAACCCGCATGCTTATCGATTAAATAATCGATAAGCGTCAAAGCCAATTGAATATTATTCATAATTGTTCGTTTAGGATAAGGTACATTTCTACCCTCAAAAATTTAACCAAGTTACTGTTTATTTAAGATAAAATTAGAAAAAATCCTAGGTTGGTAATACCTACCAAATGGCAGAAAGTGAGCACTATTTGCCTTTGGTAGTACCAAAAAGCATCATAAGTTGGATTGGATATAATGATGCTACAGACCAGGGAATATACGGTATTATTGATCACATTCCTGAAGCCATTTCAAAGCGTGCTCTTTGTCAGCAATGGGCATAATATGCAGGCAACCGCTAGGAAAAAGCTTATTCAAGCGACGTGAAAACCCAAACTGGTAGATTACATTTTCAGGAAAGGTAAATGCGATATGATGTTTGCAGCCTATTGCCTTGGTAATGTCAGGAATCCATTCATCGACTACCCAATCAATATCTTCTGGATTAGCCGAAAAAGTTTGTAAATCTAAAAACCACTTATCAACCTTGTATTTCTTGGCATAACGACCAACTTCTTGAAATAGGCCCCTAAAATCCTTGCTAGAGCAGTGTCCTTTGCTCTCAATAATGAAAATTCCCTCTACCGCAATTAAATCAGCGTTGATATAACTGCCTCTATAAACCTCAATAACCTTAGTGTTTGTTAGCGTTGTAATGCTCATTGTTAATAAATAATGAATTGTAAAATTTCAAATAGAATATTTAGTTTGATAGTTGGCAAAAATCAAACTTTGAGCATAAAGTGTTGATTGACAATTAATTATATGATTAAAAGCGAACTTTAAAATACCGGTTTTAGAAAATAATCTCTATTTGGGAATAAAAATAAGCAAGCACTATTGGCACGTAGAAAATAGCAAACTATAAGAAAGATGAATATGGTGGATGAGGTTAGGAGTAGGTGGCAATGAACACAAAAACGGGGTAATCAATTTTTGTAAGTGTATACCCTTTGTTGTTGCGCTGTATTTTGGGTATTCATACTTAGTATATAGCGATTTTGTTTATCATATTTAAGTACCTTTTTTGTGTAATTTGTTTTTTGTAATCATTGTTTTCCAATGAAAATTTTGTTAAAAGATGTTTTCATAGAACATTATTTTTAATAAAGCTATTCTATATCCAGTATTTTTAATGTGTTTTGAATGTATTTGCCTGAGCAATGCGGGATTAACTATTGAAAATAAGGTAGTTATATAGTCACAGATAAAGCAACACAAAGGTATGAATAGCTAACCTTTAAGGGGTAAGTTGATTTGTTTAGTGCGGATAGTTTCGCTATTTAATACAATGTAAGTTTTTCTTAATAAAAGTCAGTAGAGATAGATTTGATCCCCTTAAAATTTATTCACTTTCCCTAAATTTTTATGAATTATTTAACACGACATGACCATCTCTGTGGCGGAACAAGCTTTAGAAGTCTTGAAGATTTCATTACCTTGGGCAAGAATATAGTAGTATACTCACGAACAAAAAAGTTACGTATGACCAACCAAGAAACCCCACAAGAAGAGCAAGTAAACATAGAAGAAGACGAAAACCAAGGACTGCCTTCTCTCTTCAAAAACTGGAACCAAATGTATGCTTTTGTATTGGGCGAGCTTGCCTTGTTGGTAGGTTTATTCTATTGGTTTACCAAAGCTTTTGAATAACCACTACCTACCTCAGTGACTATATAGCTACATGATAACAAGCATACGCTAAAACCAAATCATCTCATCAAACATTAACTTCTGATAAATGAATACTTTTGACTGGGTCGTACTCATTCTTACCCAACTATTGATAGTAGGCTATGGACTATGGAAAAGTAGGGGAGGAGGCCGCAACATGAAGGGCTATTTGCTGGGTAACAATGAAATGAAATGGTTTACCATTGGTTTATCTATCATGGCTACACAGGCCAGTGCTATTACCTTTCTTTCGGCACCTGGTTTGGGTTATGATGACGGCATGCGGTTTGTCCAGTTTTATTTTGGGTTGCCCTTGGCGATGGTGGTCATTTCAGCGGTAATCGTACCTATTTATCGACGACTCAGTGTTTTTACGGCTTATGAATATTTAGAAAAACGATTTGATTTACGTACCAGAGCCTTGGCTGCGTTTCTGTTTTTGCTTCAGCGTGGTTTGGCGGCTGGTTTTACCATTTTTGCTCCCTCTCTTATTTTATCCACTTTATTGGGTTGGAACATTTACTGGACCAATTTTTTTACGGGATTGGTAGTTATCATTTATACCGTAACTGGTGGCACTAAAGCGGTGAGTCAAACCCAAAAAGTCCAAATGGGAGTGATTTTGGTTGGAATGGCGATCGCAGGTTATATGGTGATTAGCAAGTTACCTACTGGCGTTTCGTTTGGCGATGCGGTGGGCCTGGCTGGAAAGATGGGCAAGCTCAATGTGGTAGATTTTAAAGTAGACCTTACCACCAAGTATAATTTCTGGTCAGGGATTATTGGTGGCTTTTTTCTGGCACTTTCTTATTTTGGTACCGACCAATCACAAGTACAGCGTTATTTAGGCGGACAATCTACAGCCCAAAGCCGCTTGGGATTACTCTTCAACGGGATGATTAAAATCCCTATGCAGTTTGCTATTTTGTTTGTAGGAGCAATGTTGTTTGTTTTTTATATGTTCAATGCACCTCCTATTTCTTTCAAAGGGAACTTGGTCAAAAATGCCCGAAAATCAGTCTATCAACACGATTTTAGAGATTTAGAATTACAGTACCAAGATGTAGCCACGCGTAAAAAGAACTTGGCGCTTGCGATTGTAGAGGCTGACCAAAAAAACGATCCACAAAGCAGGCAAGAGGCGGTAGAATACCTTCGAAAAACAGAGCAACAAGCCCAATATATCAAAGAACTCTCGAATGAGTTAATGCTCAAAATAGACAACACCACCGATACCAATGACACCAATTACATATTTATTACTTACGTGATGGACTTTTTGCCCATTGGACTGGTAGGTTTACTGGTTTCGGTGATTATATCGGCCTCTATGTCCTCCACCGCCTCAGAGCTTAATGCCTTGGCATCCACCACCGTGATAGATGTTTACAAGCGGATGATCAGGCCCAATGGTACCGACCAAGACTACCTGCGCATGTCCAAAATACTTACTATAGCCTGGGGACTGTATGCCATCGTACTATCCATGTTTGCCAATCGTTTGGGGGCTTTGATAGAAGCGGTTAACCTGATTGGGTCATTGGTGTATGGAACCATTTTAGGAATCTTTTTGGTCGCATTCTTTCTCAAAAAAGTGGGTGCTAAAGAGGTATTCTGGGCGGGTATTTTTGCCGAACTACTGGTAATTTATTGTCATACTTCCAAATACATCCATGGGTTCTTTGCCGAACAGGGCGTTGAGGTAGGATGGATCTTCCCTAAGATTCAAATTCCTTTTTTGTGGTACAATGTCATTGGCTGTTTGCCGCTCATATTTGTGGCTTGGTTATTACATAAGGCGAGAGTTTTTAGAAGATAAAAGCATCCATTTATTATTTAATTTTTAACAATAAATCGAAATGTACCAAGCTGTCTGATTGAGGAGTGAGTTGATAATGTAGTGGAGCCTGACAGAAGCTAGCCAAGTCGCGCCACCTGATGAGCGAATTTAGATTTATTTGATGAGGCTGCTCAATAACCAATGCTTTGATATGTTTATGGAAATTCAGCGCAGTAGCCCAAGAGGTTTTCAAGCCAAACAAGACATAATGGTGAATGCTGTGTGATAAAATTTGCAGCATAGAATGTTCTTGTGGTACCAACTGACCCGCAAAAATAAAAAATCCAGTATTGATTAGGTTAAAGATTCGTTGACTGAGCACAATCTTGTCAGAAAAAGTACGCATCAGGTTGCTGAGTTTATCATAAAACTCAAGATAAGTCTTGCGAGATTGCAACGATATTTGTTGATTTTCAAAATATAAGGTGACCTTAGAAGTAGCATCTTGGCAGATAGAGGTTGGGAGCGAGTTGTTTCCATGTAAAGCTATAAATACCTCTGAAGTTAATCTTAAGCTTTCCATCAAGCGCAGGCCAATCGGAATGTTTTTCTCATCCTCACTCTCGAGTAAAGCAATGATTTTTTGAATATTTTGTGCTTCCATTATTATTTAATCATCAAAAGCACAAAAAGTTCTAAGTTACTGGCTATACAATAAAGTAAATGGCCAAATAGCACATCGCCATTTGACCATTAAATTAAGCGATGAGGGTAACTTTATACCACCTTCATATCATTGGTACAATATACCTTGATACCTTCATAAATATAAGCGGCCAATCCATCTCCATATTGTTCATAATGAGCCTTGAAGCGTTCATCTTCAGTGTACATTTTACCCAATCCCAAGTATTGTTCTTTATTGGGTGTCCAAAAATCACACATATGCGCATAATGGGCGTTAATGGCTTTTTGTACCATAGGGCTATCTGCTGCTTGGTCTTGATTCATCAAGTCAGCCAATAATAACTCTATTTCCTTGCCCTTGGTCTTTACATCGGTCCATTGTTGCGAATTGAGGCGCTTGAGGCGATCCTCGGTTTCTTTGAGTTTATCTGCTCCCCAACGATCTGTCACCTCTTGACGATACGTGTCTTTTTGTTCGGGCGTAAAACCCTCGTACAATTCTTCATCTGTAATCATTTGTTCTTGATTTTGAAGTCCAACAATTGTTTTGTCGATGGTCACTAGTAGCTGCTGTAGCCGATCTGCTTCTTGCAAGATTTGCTGCCGTTGTTGTTCCAGTGAATCCATCAGGTCAAAATCAGGATTGTCTAAAATGGCCTTGATTTGCTTGAGCGAATACTTTAGCTCCTTGTAAAACAAAATTTGTTGTAAACGGAGCAACTCTGCTTTGCCATAATAACGATACCCTGATTCGGCCTTGTTTGCGGGGGTGAGCAACTCTATCTGATCGTAATGATGCAGGGTACGAATGCTCA
>DMXI01000271.1 GCA_003483885.1 Microscillaceae bacterium | reverse complement strand
ATGGATACCAAGATCAATTTGGTGGAAAAGCAGGAAAAAAATTTATGCGTCAACAGTTTAGAGACACTTTACAACAAATCCATTGTTTGCCTCTGGCACAACAAAAAAATCACCTTGAAACAACCCTTGACCAATGGAAGGGCGCTCGCGAACAGGTGGACGATATCTTGGTCATTGGCGCACAGGTTTAAATGATGCTCTTTTGATTATAAAAATACAATTGATGCTATTCTTCAAGTCTTACTCTTTCCAAAACAGGTAATCACTATCTACCTTTACACTGTCAGCACCTCTTCTATAAGCTACTGACTATCAACACTTATCAAGTAAACAAAATCCAAAAGAATTCACTGAATTAGTCCAGTCTCCAAAAAGCACCTGTTCACTTTTTGTTCACTTTGTTTTTTTGGGATAGCCATCCAAAATATTCTACTTGCCGCCTAATAAGTAAATACCACATTTAAATTACACTTATCATGAAACATAAAATCACGATCGCTTGCTTGTTATTGCTGGCGATGTTTGTTGTGGTGCCTGCTAGTGCACAACAGAAGTATAGTATCAAGCGCACCCAAAAGTTACAAGTTCTGCGCAAAACTTACCAAAACAAATACCTGAATACTCGCTTGAGGGCTTATAAACGAGCCAAAACCGAAAAAATGCCCGTTAGGTTAGTCGAAGAAGACGGTAGCATTATCGAGCTTCAGGGGTATTCTAAACCACAAGGAGGTATTCCTTTGTATTTGGCTACCGACAATATCAATGCGGCCAAAACCATTGGAACTTACAATGCTCAAATACAATTGGGCCTTAATGGTAGTGGCATTACCCTGGGTATTTGGGATGGTGGAGGCATCAGAACCACCCACCAGGAATTTGGCAACCGAGCCATTCAAAAAGATAGTGCGGCCAGCTTAAGTTCTCACGCCACCCATGTAGCAGGTACAATGGTGGCTGCTGGGGTCAACTTTGGGGCTAAAGGAATGTCTCCAAATGCTACCCTTCACGCTTACGACTGGAACGATGACCTTGTAGAAATGACCAATGAGAGTGCTCAAGGCCTCTTAATTTCTAATCACTCTTATGGTTTTATTCACGGCTGGCGATTTAGCTCGTCAACTGGTTGGCGCTGGTATGGCGATACTACTGTAAACGATACGATTGATTACCGTTTTGGCTTTTATGGAGAGCGTTCACGCGATTGGGATCAATTGGCTTATAATGCTCCTTATTATTTAATTTGTCGCTCTGCTGGAAACGAACGCAACGACAATCACACCGGCGAACATCAATACTACAACGGCACTGCCTGGGTAACCTCTACGACTCCTCGTACCCCCGACGGGCAATATGACTGCTTGGGCACCGACAAGGTAGCCAAAAACATTCTTACCATTGGCGCAGTAGAAGACATCACAAGTGGCTATACGCAACCTTCGGATGTGGTGCAAACCTCCTTTAGCAGCTGGGGACCAACAGATGATGGACGAATTAAGCCTGATATTGTGGCCAATGGATCGAGTGTGTATTCTACCGATGATGACAGCGATACTGATTATACCGTCAAGAGTGGAACTTCTATGTCTACCCCTAGTGTATCGGGTTCTTTGGGGCTTTTACAACAACATTACCACAAGCAAAACGGACGTTATATGCGTGCCGCCACGCTCAAAGCATTGGTCATTCACACCGCTGACGAAGCAGGTCCTACCGATGGTCCAGATTACCAAAATGGCTGGGGTTTGATGAATACCAGAACTGCGGCAGATGTGATCAACAACAACGGGCAACTGGCCATGATCAAAGAAGATTCTTTGGTAAATGGAGGGTATAAAATTCTTACCGTGAAAGCCACTGGAAAAGAGCCTTTAGTAGTATCCATTGTATGGACCGATATTCCAGGTACTCCAGTAGCTCCAGCTTTAAACCCTCGCGATCGTATGTTGGTAAACGACCTTGATATGCGTATCAAGCACTGGAGTGGTGTTTATAAGCCTTGGAAGCTTGATCCTGCCAACCCTTCTGCAGCAGCATTTACTGGTGACAATGACGTAGACAATGTAGAGAAAATCTATATTCCCAACCCAAGAGCTGGCTATTATCATATCGTGATTAAGCATAAAAACACGCTTACTGGAGGTGGACAGGCTTTTTCTTTGATTGCCACGGGCATTACTCAAGGCTCTTTGTTCTTCCCAATTCCTGAAAATTTAACCGCTAACAACCTCTCTACCTCAACTGCCGATCTTCAGTGGGATCGAGCTGGATACCACTTAGGCTACGATGTACGCTATCGGGTACAAGGCAGCAATGAATGGAAGGTGATCAGAAAGGTAAGACGTCCTCATTTGGCTTTAAGAAACCTGACCCAAGGGACTACTTACGAGTTTCAGGTAAGATCAAGCATTAAAAGAAAACGTCGCAAGAGACATCATTTTTGGTGGGGCAATGACTTTTTTGATCAATTCTTCAGCAGTGCCTATTCATCTTTGGCCACTTTCACCACCGCTTTGCCTTGTGTAGCTTCGTTTCCTTATAGCGAAAGTTTTGAAAATGGTTTTGGCCAGTGGACTCAAGCTACCAACGATGACAGCGATTGGACGCATTATTCTGGCAGTACTCCTTCAAGCGCCACTGGGCCTGCCGGAGCAAAAGATGGAACCTTTTATGCTTACATAGAAGCTTCGGTATTGGGCGTAGGATATCCTAACAAAACAGCGGTTTTACAGTCTCCTTGCTTTGATGTAAGTGCGTTGAACCAAGCCAGCTTCAAGTTTAGCTACCACATGTACAATGAAAGCAATCAAGGGAGCATTGCTCTAGAAGCTAGTAATGACAATGGTGCTACTTGGCAGCCCGTCTGGAGTCCAGCAGATAGCGTACAGCAAGACCAATGGCTAGATGTAGAAGTTGACTTGGCCAATCTTTTAGGAGGAAGCCTACAACTGAGATTTACTGGTACCACGGGGGAGTCTTTCCGTCCCGATATTGCCATTGACAATATTTCCTTGACCACAGATCAAGACAGCCAACGCAGAAACAAAGTAGAAGCAGCCAGTCAGGTCAATCTAGATGCGGTGACTATCTCGCCAAATCCTGCCCATAGTCAAGTGACGGTAACCACTGATGCTCAGAACAATGACTTGGTGAATTTTAGTTTGATTAACCTCAACGGAACCATTCTAAAAAGCACCCCAATTAGAAGTAAAAGTACCATTGCTACTCAAACTTTTGATGTACGTCGCTACCCCAAAGGTGTTTACTTTATCAAGGTAGAAACCAAAAAAGGTGTGGTGGTAAAAAGAGTGGTGATTAACTAGATCACTTATATAAAACTTAAGTCAAAGCATAACTAACTGTAAGGTTGGTTATGCTTTTTTTATGCTTCATCCTACCGTATTACCAAAGTTTATGTCGATAGCTCAAGTAGGGTATATATAATGCGGTTTCAGCCTGTACATTGTCATTATTGGCCAACAAAAACCCTAAGTCAAAAGCGCTTTCTTTATTGATAAAACGCACTCCAACGATTACAAAAGGGGTAAAGTCTTCTACTGATTGTACCGCTATTTGCGTAGGCACCAATAACACTTCGCCCATAAAAGCAACCCTATTGGTAGGGCGCAACATTGTGCCAATATTTACCATAGGTTGAGGAACTACTTCACCGTTGGTTACCCCATAACTCAAACCCGCTGTAACATTGTAACGAGGAGAACCATAAGTAGCGGCCAGGTTCAAAAAACCAAGGCTTCCGGTATTAGGAAGGTTCATCCAGTTGAAACTAGCCCCCAAGTGTAGGTTTTTGCTTATGTCAAAAGTCACCTTAGGGTTGATAAAATATAACTGCTCATCTAGGGTCAATCCAGGTAAAAAAGAAGCGCCTGCCCCTAACGAGATTTGGTCGGTGATACCATAACGGGCACCCACTAAAAATACATAGGTGTCCTCTAAATAAAAATCATTACGGCGTGGGTTGAATCCGGTAGTACTGATAAAATACTTGTGATTATTCATGCGGTTGTCATACCACTGAGGAGCCACTACTGAATCTATTTGAGTGTTATTAGGAGAAATTAAGGTCAACTTCAATACGCTTTTCGAATATACTTTGATTTGCCCCAAGTCTCGAGTCTCAAAAATAAAATACCCTCGCCCACTTTTTATTATTTTTCCGATAAGCACACTCCCATCCTTTAAGTATAATCGATAGGCTCCTGTTTGATGAGTTTTGTCAGTTTTATTGGGTACTTGTTGAGCTTCAGCTAAGTTTGGATAACTTACTACAAATAAAGCAATTATAAGTAAACGTTTGATGACCCCGTATAGAATTATAGTAGCGTTTGTTTTCATTGTTGGTGGATTATTTTATCTTTTTGAGGCAATACGTGTCGGGAGATTAGATTATGACGATTCACTTCAATTTTTGGGTACTTATTTTTCTGATGGCTTGTTTTCAGGGATTATTTCTGAGCACGAGTTTGTTATTTATCAAGCCTCAAGAATACATCAATAAACGGGTTTTATCGGTATTGTTGCTGGTATTTAGCGTCATTTTGCTAGAAGAACTGATCCAGGAAGCGGGGCTGTATCCTTCATTTCCACATTTTATCAAAGTTTCTACGCTCTTGCCTTTTTTGTTTGGGCCTCTACTCTACCTTTATTTTATATATTTGAGTAGCTCGCCACCGCAGAAATTCACCTTTAAACATTGGCTTCACTTTTTGCCTTTTGGGATAGCATTGTTATGGCATCTGCCCTTTTACATTTCAAGTGGAGGTTACAAACTGGCCAGTTTTCAAATATCTACCGAACTACTGGCCTGGATTTATTTGAAGTTTAGCCACATTATAATATATATAATCCTGATAACAAGCAAGTTACTTGCGTTACGTTCAAGTAATCAACTCAACCCAAAACAACAATGGTTTGCCATAGGCTTTTCCGTATTTGCCCTTGGCACAGTGGCTACTTATTTGCTGTTTTCGTTGTACTGGTTCGAGGTTTCCTGGTGGCGTTATGCCGATCAATTGGGAGGACTGGTGATGGTAGTTACTGTATTTGCGCTCAGCTTTGTGGCAGTTAAAAACAATGAAGAATTGACTGCTCAGTGGGCGAGAGTTATCGAGCAAGTAAAAACGCCACGCTACCAAAACTCTACTCTGACCTCTTCGGATAAACAGACTTATCTTCAAAAATTACATCAGTTACTGCAAACCCAAAAGCCTTTCCTGGACCCGAAGCTCAATCTGGCAGCACTGGCTCATATGCTACATATCAAACCTCACCTACTTTCTCAAATCATGAATGAAATGACTGGTAAAAATTTTTATGAGTTAATGAATCAATACCGGGTAGAAGAGGTAAAACAAAAACTCAAAGACCCCAACCAACAAAACAAAACTTTGTTGGCCATTGCCTTTGAGTCAGGTTTTAATAACAAAACCAGTTTTAATCAAGCTTTTAAAGAATTTACCGGAGTCACTCCTTCTGTTTTCCGCAAAAGCATTGCTTCCTGATTCAATTATTCAGGTACGTTGTTGCCCTAAAAGATCTGCTACTTATAATTTCAACTTTTTGCGAATGGCTTTAGGAATGGCATCCTTGTGTACCAAAAGCGAGACAGTTTTTAAGCGGAAATAAGCCTTAGAAGCGTGTACATAGCCTCCACATCTACCTACTTTGGTTCCCCAAGAATTTTTGATGAGGTAATACTTGCCTCCATTTTGATCTTTAGCGGTTCCCATCAGGTGCATCAAATGATCATCTGTGGTTTTGTAATTCTCAAAGGTTTCCTGACGCATTTTCTGAGTTACTTTACGCTCCTGGCTTGGTTGCTGGAGCACTTTTCGTCGCTCAGCCGAAGCCATCAACGACCAATCCTTTTTAGGGATAATGGCGATGTCGTTTCGCTGAGAAAACCCTTTTTCGCTTACATCGCCATCCCAAACCATTGAGTAGCCATTTTTGATCGCGTTATCTGCTACAACCTCTAGTTCGTCAATAGGTAGGTTATAATAGCGCCCATTGGAGAAATTATCAGGAATCTCTAGTACAAAAGTCTGATAAAATGGATAATGCGTGTACGAAGTAAGCTCTACATAATCCGCAGGATTGATCCCTAAGTATTTTGCAAAACTTTTAGGAGTATATTCTTTGCCTTTATAGGTAAACTTCTCAGGAACCTTACCCATGTACCCGTCTAAAATACCTTCAAAGGCTGCCAACCATTTTTTAGAAGGTATTTTGCGCTTTACAAGCGTTTTTACAAAGTTGGTCAATACCGCTTCTAATTCGCTGTGGTTGTGTCGAGTTTCGCCCGCTACTTTACCATTGTATACTTCCTCAGGTACAATCCCATATTTGCCAATGGTGTTGATGAGATCATGGGCCAAACTTCCTTGACCAAACTGGGCCTTACCTTGGCGTCGTATATAATTCAAGGCCTTTTCTACATAAATTTTACGTACAACATACATTTCTGATAAATCGTGTTGGCCTTTGCCCAAACGAATCAATTCGGACTCAATAAAAGAGGCGGTGGAAAAACTCCAGCAAGTACCTGTTCTTTGTTGATTCTTTACAGAGGTGGCTTCTATGCGCTTATCTACAGTAAATCTATATTGAGCTTGTGACTGGAATGCCCAAAAGCCCGCGATAAAAACCAGACAAAATGCAAATTTCTGCTTCATGGTTTCGTTTTTAAAAGTGAATAATTTGGATTTTAACTAATAGAAGTCATTGCGACTTCATAAAGAAAGTTATGTAACTTAGGTGATTATCAAAAAAAATTACATCAATTTCGTTATTTTTAGTCAGGTACAAAAATTTTAGCTGAATGAAGAAGCTGTTCAGGTGGCTTTTACGTATTTTTCTCTACTTTACATCAGTAGGCATCGGGGTTTTTCTGGTGGTTTGCACCTTTATTTATCTCAACCAGGAAAAAGTGATCTTTTTTGCCGAAAGGCTGCCCAGTGACTACCAATTTAGATTTGCCAATGCCATCGAACGTGACTACTCTCCTGCCCCTGGGGTACGTCTCAATGCCCTTTTATTCAAAAACGACCAGCACAATCGCAAACGTGGGCTTATATTTTACCTACACGGCAATACGGGTAGTTTGCGTACCTGGGGAGGCATTGTAAAACCACTCACTCACTATGGTTATGATGTATTGGTTTTTGACTATCGGGTATTTGGTAAAAGCAAAGGAAAACTGAACGAAGAAGTACTCTTGAATGATGCCGATTATGTATATCAACAAATCATTAAAGAATACCCAGAGAACAAAGTAGTGGTGTATGGGCGATCTTTGGGCAGCGGGTTGGCAGCTTATGTAGCCTCCAAACATTCCCCCAAGATGCTCATCCTCGAAACTCCTTACTACAGTATGCTTGATCTGAGTAAAAACCTGGGGCAGGAATACAATATTCCCTGGTTTCCATATGAGTGGGTCTTGAAATATCACTTACGTACTGACTTGTATTTACCCAAAGTATCTTGTCCTGTTTATTTGTTTCATGGCCAGCTTGACGAACTCATTTATTATGAGTCTAGTCAAAAGTTGATGCGTTTTTTCAAAAAGAGAGACATTTTATTTACTATACCAGACGGCAAGCACGCTGATTTGTCACTTCACGATGAATTTACAAAAAACCTCAAAAAAGTACTCAAAGGACAGCTTTCAAGCAAACAATCTTCTATGCGATAGGTTCTTTTTTTAGATAAAAAATATATATTTAATTTCTGTACATCCCTGAACAGTTTAAATCTAAGATCGCTAGCCCATGACAAATTTAATTATTGAAAAAACTAAATACACTCCTTTTGTTTCGTTCAACGCTGACACAAACCTTTTTGAGATCAGTGGTGAGTCATACAGTGAAGATTCGGTTGACTTTTATCAACCTCTCATAGAGTGGCTGGAAGGATATTTGGCTAAAAATAAAAAACCACTCACCTTCAATTTTTTCTTTATTTATTTCAATACCAATTCATCCCAGTTTATCTATGAAATATTGGAGATTTTAGAAACATATTATCTCAAGACTCAAATACCAGTACAAATCAACTGGCAAGTAAAAGACAATGATGATGATATGATGGAAGATGCAGAAAATTTTCAGGAAAGTTTTGATAATTTGCCCTTTAAGTTGGCTTATCAGCAACTGGTATAACTTCTGCGTTTTTGACGTTGTTTAATCCAATAAAACTGAAAAGTTGCACCAGCAAAGTTGTACACGTCAACTTTTTTGTGATTACTTAAAATGGTACACACTATTTTTAAACAATTAGAGGTTTTCATGCGTAACTCTATAGAATAGGCACTCAATTTTTAATTATAGCAATCAGTGAAATGAATAGTTTATACATAGACAAAGAAACTTATACCCCATTCATTCATTTTAACACTACCAATAATCATTTTCAAATCTCCGGAGAGTCATCCAGCGAGGATTCCAACAACTTCTACAACCCAGTGCTCAACTGGCTAGACAATTACCTTGCTACCGATCGACGCTCTATCAAATTTGACATCTATATTTCTTACTATAATACCCATTCTTCGCAGGTAGTTTTTCAGATTTTAGACAAAATGAACACCCATGCCCTCAAAAACCACGTAACGGTGGAGGTAAACTGGCATGTAGGTATTTTGGATGTAGATATGAAAGAAGATGGTGAAGACTTTAAAGAAGACTTTCAAGCGTTAAAATTTAGCATACGCGAAACTCAAGAGGCTTAACAAGGCCTTTTGGTATTTGTTTTGCCCTCATAAAAAACACTTTTGTACCTTATAAGCAGGGCAAAACAAATTTCCTTTTGCAATAACTGTTTCTATCCCCAGCCAATTTCCATTTTTTGGGAATCCTAATTTTTTACTTTTTGCTTATCATTACATTATTTTAAGATTCAGAAGTCATCTCGACTTTTTTTATGCGTTGCAAAACCACCATTGCATCCTCTGGTATGATCATTTTTAACTTCGTAGAGCTCAGCAAAGCTGTAGCCTCGATGTATTGGGCTTACGGTACCGACGAATCATGGGAAATGACTTCATCAGAAAATAAAAGCGAGATTTTTCACTTACATACTAAAATTCAAGACGACTTCTCACTTTTTAATACATATAACAATAGTGAATAACTTGATCATTGCTAAAGAAAAGTACACTCCTGGGGTGCTTTTCAATACTGCTACTAACATTTTTAATATTTCGGGGGAATCATACAGTGAAGATGCATTTGTATTTTATGGTATATTACTCAATTGGATAGACGAATACTTACGTATAAACAATCGCCCTATTACCATCAATTTCCATTTTACTTATTTCAATACAAGTTCATCAGAGTCTATTTTTCAGTTGCTGGACAGGTTGGACAGATTTGCCCGAAAGCAAAAAAAGGCAGTGGAAGTAAATTGGTATGTACAAGATAGTGACCCCGATATGATAGAAGATGGACAATACTATCGCGACAACTTCGATGCATTATTTTTTCATATCCTTGCCTCTTAAAAACTATTTGGCAAATCGCATAAAAAAAGCCTTCTTTCAATAAGAAGGCTCAATATATTTATTTTCTATTTAGAAGGTTTTGTCAAATCTACCCTCTTCGTTTGCCTTTGTAAGACTTACGACCAGGGTTTCTTCGGCCACCACCGTTCTGATCTCGGCCACCTTTAGAACGCTCAATCACTACTTCGCTGCCACCATATTCTACTTCGGCAAAAGCTTCAATCAATTGGCTTTCGTAGCGTTTGTCGATCTCAAAGAACGAAAATGATTTCTGAATGTCTATTTTACCCACTTCCACATTTTTCAACTTGGGATGACTATCAATAAAAGACAAAAGGTTTTTAGGACTCAACTCATCTTTACTACCTAGGTTGATAAAGTATCGGTTAAAGTCTACACGTCCACGACGTTTTCTATCCTTCCCTCCTTTTTCTCCGTTGCGTCCTTCGCCACGCTCTCTGTCTCTGCTGTTACGATCTTTGCGGCTCGCTACATTTAGGTCAGGAGCATCTTTGTAATATTCCAGAAAACGGTTAAACTCAAAAGATACAAAGTGCTTGATGAGGTCTTCACGACTCAAGCTTTCTAGTTTTTCGTATACTTGTGGCAAATAAGGAGCGATTTCATCATCGTTTACTTTCACCTCTTTTACCTTATCCATCAAGTGTAACAAGCGTTTTTCACAAATTTCACGGCTCGTAGGCACCTTTTTACGCTCAATGGTTTTGCCAATTTTGCGCTCGATGGTTCTGATTCGCCCCACCTCACGGCTATGGGTGATAATCATAGACACTCCCGTTTTTCCAGCTCTACCAGTTCGTCCACTACGGTGAATGTATACTTCTAAATCATCTGGCAAATTGAAATTGATCACATGACTAATGTCATCCACATCCAAACCACGCGCCGCTACATCGGTTGCCACCAAAATTTGCAAATGACGTGAACGGAATCTGGACATAACATGGTCACGTTGCGCTTGTGATAAATCACCGTGCAATGCATCAGCATTGTAGCCATCTTGCATCAATTTATTGGCAATTTCTTTAGTTTCACGACGGGTACGACAAAATACAATCCCGTAAACATTAGGATTAATATCTGTGATACGCTTCAAGGCTTGGTAACGGTCACGAGCCTGCACTACATAAAATTCGTGGCTCACGTTTTTAGCTCCCGTGTTGCGCTGACCAACAGAGATTTTCTTAGGCTCATGCATATACTGTTCAGCAATGCGAACCAACTCCTGAGGCATCGTAGCCGAAAACAACAAGGTTTGCTTTTCTTTGGGAGTAGTAGCCAAAATAGCATCTAGCTCTTGCTTAAATCCCATGTTGAGCATTTCGTCTGCTTCGTCTAATACCAAATACTGAATTTGCTCAAGCTTCAATTTCTTACGCTTGATTAAATCCAAAGTACGACCAGGCGTACCTACTACGATATGGGCACCTCTTTTTAGTTTATCGATTTGCTTATCGATGCTGGCTCCACCATATACTGCAGTGGTTCTTATCCTTAAAAACTTGGTAAAGTTATCAATGTCTTGCGCGATCTGAAGGCAAAGCTCTCGGGTAGGGCAAAGTACCAATGCTTGAATTTGTGGTAATTCAGCGTCGATGCGTTCAAGTATGGGCAATGAAAAGGCAGCTGTTTTTCCAGTACCAGTCTGAGCAAATGCCAATAAGTCGGTTTCTTCGCTCAATACAAATGGAATAGCTTGTTCTTGAATAGGGGTGGGTTTTTCGAAACCCAAAGCGTGGACAGCCTGGAGGATTTCCGGGCGAAGTCCAATTTCTTCGAATGTTAACATATTGTACAATGAATTCACCCTTGTTTTTTAAGTTGAAATAGGGTGAAAGTGTCTGTAAAAATTGTCTCAATATGTGCATTCGTAAGTATTTAGAATGCCGAAAATTATGTATGGCTTCAAACGAAACCAATATCCCAAAAAGTTCTCTGAGACAATCTTTGAAAAATTTAAACGCACAAAACTACGGGGAGTTTACCACAATCGTGCACAGAAGTAAGTCTTTTTTCAAAAAAAAGCTCAACAAAGAAAAGAAACTTTATAAAATACCAATTAGCCTGACTTTAATGCAACAAGCAATTCTTTTTTTATGCTTGATTTCCAGATATCAAGGGCTTCCCTAAATTTGCAGATGTAGGTTTTGATTCGATAATCAACTAAAAAAAATACCATGCGCCAACAAATCCATATTTTTTTGACTGCGGTCATGTTTTATACCCGTATTCCTGTACCTCACTGGGTAGACCACAAACCTGAATATCTCAACAAAGCCACTATTTATTTTCCAGTCATTGGCTGGATGGTAGGTGGCTATACCGCACTTATTTATTTCTTATGTCAGCTCTTTTTTCCAGTTGAACTTGCCATCTTGTTGAGTTTTGCGGCGGGCATTTGGATGACCGGAGCCTTTCATGAAGATGGATTTGCCGATGTATGTGATGGATTTGGCGGAGGTTGGACTCAAGAAAAAATCCTCACCATTATGAAGGACTCTCGAGTAGGAGCCTTTGGAGCCATCGGCATGATTATTCTATTCCTAGTGAAGTTTTTTGCACTCAAAGCATTGGCTCAAGACCTCAAAATTGTTCCCATATTGATTATTGCACATACACTGAGCCGTTACACTGCTTTGACTTTTATTTTTACCCATGAATATGTGCGCGAAAACGAAGACAGCAAAGCAAAACCCATAGCCAAAAAGCTGAGTATGTGGGAGCTGTTGGTGGCTACTATTCTAGGGCAACTCCCCTTACTTTTGTTGTATCCTCAATGGTCAGCATTTTTGGTATTGGTGCCTTTGTTACTTTTGAAGCAATACCTGGCTTGGTATTTCAAAAAATGGATTGGAGGCTACACTGGCGATTGTTTGGGGGCTACTCAGCAACTAACTGAAGTAGTCATCTATTTGTTTTTTATTGCTTGGTTACAGAACGCTTAGCCTTCGTTTGTTTTAGGTCTTAGAATCTGCTATCTTCCAAAAATCACATTAATCACAAGAAAAATTAAATTCTATGAGTTGGATCAAAGACTTCAAACTAAACGTAAAAACTGATTTATCCTTTTATGGCACTGACTTGAGCCGCCCAGAATGTGTCATTGCCCAAAAAGACAATACTTTGTGGGTGTCTGACAATCGCCACGCGGTTACCAAAATTAATGCGGATGGCTCCCAGGAACAGTTGGGAGAAAACGGAGAAACCAATGGCATGACCATGGACAAAGCAGGGAACATCTATCTGGTAGATTGGATGAACAACCGGGTTTTGAAAATGACACCCAATGGCCAAATGGAAGTATTGTTAGATTCGTTCGATGGTCAACCATTAGGCCCTACCAACTATGTATTTGTGGATAGTCAAAATCGTTTGTGGGTGGCTATTTCTACTCGCCGCCACCCTTGGTTTGCCGCTGCTGTAGATCCACAACCCGACGGGCACGTGATTTTGATTGATCAGAATGGCCCACGAGTAGTAGCTGATGGCATTTTGTTTACCAATGAAATCCGCCTGGATAAAGATGAAAAATATTTATATGTAGCAGAGACTATGGCTAGCAAAATCTCTCGATTCCCAGTGAATGCTGATGGTTCTTTGGGCTCAAAAGAAACTTTTGGCCCCGAATCTTTAGGAGAAGGTTGTTTTGTAGATGGCTTTTGTTTTGACAGTGAAGGAAATGTATGGGTAACCACTGTATTACGCAATGGTTTGATGATTATCGACGCACAAACTCAGGAAGCACATACTGTATTTGAGGATGTTAATGAAGCGGCACTTACAGAAGCGGCGGGGGCCTTGGCTACCAAAAGCCTTACTCCTGAACAAATGTTTGCCTGTGGAGGCCCAACTTTACAATTAATTACCAGTGTAAACTTTGGAGGAGAAGATTTAAAAACTGTTTATATGGGTTCATTGGCGATGGACAAGCTGGTTACCTTTCGCTCTCCAGTGGCAGGTCAACCTATGTTGCACTGGTAAACCTCGCAACAGAAACCTCAAGGTCTTTTTTGGTATTTCAAAAACCTTGAGGTTGACTTTATTTTGTCATAACCTATGAATGCTTACCAAACCCAATTTATCCAACTACTACAATCAGACAACACAAAAAACGTGGCCTTGGCCCTGGAAATGGCCAAAGGTAATCCAGCTTTACAAACTATAGTAGTCGAGTACCATAGTATTTATACCACACTTTATGGAGAGACAGAGGGGGTATTGGCTGAACATATTTTAGAGCTTAATCAGCGAGTATTGTTTGCCCATTATAAACAGTTAAAAGCCTTGCCAGATGCTATCGGGAAATTGACACATTTGACGGAGCTTTATCTGGAAAGAAACCAACTTAAGGCACTGCCAGAATCTATTGGGAACCTGAACCGACTCGGCTCATTGGCATTAGACAGTAATGCATTGGAAACCTTGCCACAAAGCATAGGAGATTTAGGTAGTTTATATAAACTCAGCCTAAAAGAAAACAAATTAAAGGCATTGCCAGAGAGTATGGGCAATTTACAGTCGCTCAAAACGCTCTTTTTAAGATTTAACAAACTCAATCGTTTACCTAAGAACTTTACTCGCCTTGCAAACCTTACTAGTTTGGATTTAAGCTTCAATACTTTTGAAAAATTCCCAGAAGAAATCACTCACCTTACCCAGCTCAATGAAATATATTTTAATAATAATCAGCTCGCTGATGTCTCACCACGTTTGGATCAATTAACCCAGCTTCAAACCCTGGTTTTATCCAATAATAAGTTATCTACTTTTCCTCAGGCCCTACTTAGTATGCCACAACTACGGGTTTTGGCGCTTAATACCAATCAAATTGCCCATTTGCCTCACAACATTGATCAGCTCAATAAACTCACTGGTCTGCTATTAAATCATAACAAGTTAGAAAACTTCCCTGAGGCTTTAGGCAATCTTCGGGGGTTGCGTAACTTGACCTTGGAAAATAATCAATTGCGTGCCCTCCCCTCCTTCATTACCCAACTTCGTTTAACTAGTTTGTACCTTTCTAACAATCACCTGACGACACTTCCTGATGGATTTGAGCAATTAAAAGAATTGTTGACTTTAAAAATATCAGGCAATGCAATACATCAAAAAAATGATGCAATTTGGCAATTAAAAAAACTGCGCCAACTACATATGTCAAGTATTGGATTGACCCAGCTCCCTGATGATATTCAAAATCTCACGAAACTGAATCACTTAAACCTGAGCAAAAACGCACTCTATTCGCTTCCTGATGCGATCTCGAGTTTAACCAAATTAGAATACCTGGACTTGAGAGATAACCCTATTGCAAAGCTACCCGAAAGCATTTCAGCATTAAAACGTCTCAAAAAACTTATGTTATATCGTACTCAAGTGAGTGATCAAGAAATGGCAAGATTGAAGTCATCGTTATCGAAGTGTACCATCTTCTACTAGTTTTTAGGATAAATCGCTCTTATCATAAGATCTTTGCCAACCTGCCTTTCTGATGGCTATTTCTTGAAAATCACAACTTTCCAACATCTTTTTGGTCCCAAGGCCAAATCAGGGTCAAAATCTAACATATTGGTGTGTATTTAAGATTTTTCGGTGGTGAATTACATAGAGGGGATTATTCAACAAAATTATGATCTCCTTGTTATGTGCTTCTGATAAAATTAGTGGGTGGCTTTTAAAACTTTGGAATAACTATTAGAGTATAAATATAGTATTGCTATTCTTTATTCTACAACTAATACCAGCAACACCTTCTCGCCCAATACTTCCTATTTTATTTAATATTCTATTTAAGATTTATGGAAACTTTAGTGAATGATAAATACAATGAGATATTCTTTGATAAAGAATTATCATTTCATTACAACATTAATAAAGCAAGCACTCTTTATATGAATGAACATCAATTTAGAGAGTTATTGCTTAAATGGAAAGCTTCTGTTTTTGAGATAAAGCCTCGCTTAATTTTAGTAGATAACCGTGAGTTTAATTTTCCTATATCTCCTGACTTGCAACTTTGGATGGTAGAAAATATAAGTACTCCAGTATTGGAAATGCCTGGTGTAGAAAAATTTTGTTTTGTGGTACCCGAGGAATTAATATCTAAGCTTTCTATTACTCAGTTAACAGATGAAGCCAACGAAAAAACCACTAAAAATGAAATTAGGTACTTTGGTAGTTTAGAGGAGGCTAAACTATGGCTTGGGGTATAATGTTCTTTCTTATAGTATTCCAGGCAAAAAGTAAATATTTCGAGTGCTACTTTTCCTCCTGCCAACTGGCAACAGTTCAGCTGAGTTCTTACCACCTTTAGCACCAAATGCTCAAAATAATCCCAGCATCAAAAGAAAAGAAACTAATTGATCAGACAACCTATCTGACAACCATTTCCCTTCACCTACCCTAGTCTAAATAAGAAGCCTTCACCATACGATCTTTGCCAAAACCATCTTTTCGAATGATGATGTCCTGAAAACCCAAATCTTCCAGCATCTGTTTAGTCTCATTGCCAAACTGCTCATTGATCTCAAAGTAAAGTCTCCCATAAGTTTTCAATTTTTGGGTAGCTAATTGAGCAATGGCTTTATAAAATAGTAAGGGTTGTTCCTGAGGAATAAACAAAGCCAAATCAGGTTCAAAGTCTAGCACATTGGCTTGCATTTGAGATTTTTCGGCTGGGGTTACATACGGAGGATTACTCACCACAACATCGAGCGAATGATCAGGAATGAGTTGTAACAGCGTTTGAGGGTTTAGGATATCCTCTTGGATGAATTGCACCTTGGCTTTATTTTCAACAGCATTGGATTGGGCCACCTGGAGCGCTTCAGAAGAAACATCCAGCGCCTGTACTTTTGATTGGGCTAAATTCTTGGCCAAACTGATGGCAATACAACCACTACCCGTGCCAATATCTAGTATGTTTACGACTTGATCTCGGTAGTCCTGTACCACCCACTCTACTAACTCCTCGGTTTCGGGGCGAGGAATCAGCACTCCTGGTCGCACATGAAAGGTAAGCCCGTAAAATTCAGTATATCCTACAATGTATTGAATAGGTTCGTGTTTTTTTAGTCTCTCAAGTGCATTATTCAAGGCTTGTTGCTGCGTCTGGCTTATTTCAATAGTCTGATTAATCAAAACATTGGTTCGATTCAATGCTAAGAAATGTTCCAGTAACCAAAAGACGATGGTTTGAGCCTCTTCTGGAGCATAAATAGTTTGTAGTTGTTGGCGATATTCGTCAAAAAGTTGTTTGGTGGCTATTGTTGTCATGGGTTTTAGCGTTTTCTGCTACAAAACTATAAAAGCTTTTGATTTAAAATTAGCGCTGGCCTATTACCTTTGAAGATGAATGCAACTCTAGCCATTTACGGAATACAGGATCGTAACAATTTGGGGTATCCAGGGTATGTCCATGACCATTCGCTTTGCCTGATGCAATCGGGCGAAGTCAAGCAATACCTCCAACTAGAACGTTATACGCGCAAGAAATACGATCACCAAATGCCTCACCATCTGGAGACCATTCTCAACAAAAAATTGGTCAATATTCCTGGAAATTGCGATTGGGTGTTTGTCAATTCTTTTGTGGGCAGCAGCTTTATCAGTAAAAATGGCAAAGTTCGCTTTGACACTTTACCCGAAAAACAACTAGGAGTGCAAGCTCAAGAAGGTTATGGGTGGCTGGAATTAGAAAAGTGGCAAGGGAAGCCGATAAAAACCTATAGTGTGTCTCACGAACTAGCTCATGTGTTTTCTTGTCTTCCCTTTTTTGGCGAATTCAAAGACAATAGTTTGCTCATAAGCTTTGATGGAGGAGCTAGTTTGGGCAATTTTGCGGCTTTTCATTATCAAAACCGGGAGCTAAGGGTACTTGCCTGTGATTGGGATTTGCGCGAGTTCACTCACTTTTTCAATGCCAATGGATTGAGTTTTGCCTTGTTGGGCGTTTCACCCAAGCATCATAATAGTTTGGCAGGCAAGCTCATGGGTTTTGCTGCTTACGGACGATACCATCCAGAAATCATTCAATGGCTAGAAGAAAATAATTACTTTTTTGATTATTGGACCCAAAAAGATCATTTCCACGAAAGTGCCCAACAACGCTTCGGTTGGCAGGGCAAAATGGGAGATTTAACCGACTCTTTTTTGCAAGACATTGCTTTTGCTTTTCAATACATTTTTCAACAACAATTCTTAACGCGTCTGCAAACACTCCAACAACAACTCAAAGCTGACTATTTATACTATGCGGGTGGTTGTGCCTTGAGTATTCCTACCAATCGGCAAATCGTACGCAATGGTTGGTTCAAAGAAGTGTATATTCCGCCTTGTTGCAACGATTCGGGCTTATCTATTGGAGGGGCAGCGTTTTTGGAGTGGAAAAAGCAACACAAAGTAAAACTACACTCACCTTATCTCAACAATGTTGGAACCACCTACAATCCTACCAAGCCCAACATGTCCCTCATTTTTCAGCTTACCGAAGCCATTTTACAAGATAAAATCATTGGTATTTTTCAAGGATCGGGAGAAGTGGGGCCTCGTGCCCTAGGGAATCGTAGCATTGTGGCTTTGCCCCATTCTAAAGCTTTGGCTAAAAAAATAAGTGAAGATTGTAAAAAAAGGGAGTGGTACCGTCCCATAGCACCTATCATGCTGGCTCGAAACGCTGCCTTGGTTACTGGGCAAACTTCCCTCTCTCATTTGGCCGATTATATGTTGATGGATTTTGAGATTTTACCCCAATATCAGGAGGCTTTGGCTGGGGTAGTCCACGTCAATGGAACCGCTCGCATTCAGGTGATTCGCGATAGCAGCCAAAATCCTTTGATGTTTTATCTACTCACCCATTTAGAAAAACAACATGGCATTTTGGCGCTGATCAATACCTCTTTTAATGCTCAAGGCGAACCTATAGTGCATACGCAAGCCCAGGCTTTAGCCAGCGGGCAAGCCATGGGGTTAGATGGGGTTTTGCTCAACGAAAAGTTGGTTTTATTTGAACAATCCTGAATGTTTTTTTAGTTTTCCCCTGGGTTTAGAGTATGTTTAAATTTTCGTTTACAGGAGGTTTTATGATGAATTTTTGGATTAGATGCGTCAAATTTTGAGGGAATAGCAGCGCTATTGCAGATAAATTTGATAATATATAATCTGAAAAGTCGCGTAAAAGGCCTAATCAATGAATGTTAAACATACTCTTAATTACACCAAACTTTCACTTATGAAAAAAGTACTATTTGTATGTCTTGGAAACATTTGCCGTTCACCGATGGCCGAAGGTGTGTTCCAGGATTTGTTGGAAAAAAACAATTTGACCGACCAAATTTCTTGTGATTCAGCAGGTACTGGTGCCTACCATGTAGGAGAATTGGCTGATTCCAGAATGCAAGATACGGCCAAAAAACACCAACTTGAACTTACCAGCAGGGCTCGCCAGGTTACTGAAGAAGATTTGCACGAATTTGATTATGTACTGGCTATGGATAAATCGAACTATCGCAATATTATGCGACTCACCAATGACCCCAAGAGTATCAAAGCTCAAGTCATGCTCATGCGTGATTTTGACGAGCTAGATCAGGGAGGAGAAGTACCAGACCCTTATTATGGTGGGATTGATGGCTTTGAAAACGTCTACCAGATTTTAAAACGTTCTAATGAAAAGTTTTTAGCTCATATACAACAAGCCGAAAACTAAGCCTATGTTTGAGAATCCTACTGCATTTTTCGAGCGTGCTTTGTTTCAGAGCTTAGGCAAATCGGTGTCTATAGATGAATATATGGCACTGGGAGGAGGCAGTATCAATCAGGCCGTAGCCTTGAACACCTCTGAGGGGCAATTTTTTATCAAATACAATGAGTTGGCTCCTAAAGATATGTTTGCCCTTGAAGCTCAAGGATTGCAAACTCTTCGAGAAGCAGAAGAGATTCACATTCCAGAGGTATTAGGCGTAGGCGAGGATTTTTTATTGCTGGAATTTATCGCTGGACGTCGGACTAAAAACAATTATTGGGAAGATTTTGGACAGTCACTGGCCAGGCTTCATCGCCATACAAACGCTTGTTTTGGGCTGGAGCACAATAATTACATTGGTCGCTTAGAGCAAATCAACGATTCGTTGGAAAATGGCATTGATTTTTTCATAGAAAAGCGGCTCAAAATTCAGGCAGGGAAAGCTTTTTATGAGGGTTATCTTAGTGCAGCTATGCTCCGTCAATTTGATCAACTCTATGCTAAGCTTCCAGGCTTGATTCCCAATGAAAAGCCGGCCTTGCTCCACGGGGATTTATGGTCGGGCAATGTCATGAGTAATCATCTGGGCTTGGTGGCTTTGATTGATCCTGCGGTGTATTATGGTCTACGAGAAACCGAAATTGCTTTTACTCATATGTTTGGGGGTTTTCACCAACGATTTTATGAGGCTTATCAGGAGGCGTTTCTGTTGGAACCAGGCTTTGACAATAGAAAAGATATTTACAATTTGTATCCGTTATTGGTGCACGTCAATTTATTTGGGCAGGGTTATGTCAGTGGTGTACAGCGCACTCTAAATAAATACTGTCAATGATTGAACCTCTCCAAACATTTATTCTAAAAAACCATACTACCAGACATTTTTCGTTTGTGGAGACACAAGCGAAAGCGACCACGCCGTTGACTGTGTCCTCACGGTCAGCTTTAGCCAAAATGTCTAGTAGTATACTAAAAAATATATTATGGACATTTGGCTCATAAGACATACCACTCCTAAAGTAGCTAAGGGAGTCGCCTACGGGCAAACCGATCTGGAAGTAAGTGATGACTACGAGGCCCAGAAAACCCGCATTGCGGATTATTTGAACGAAGCATTCCAAGAGGCTTCAGTATACGCAAGCCCTTTACAACGTTGTCGTCTTTTGGCTGAAGACTTGGCCAATCCTTTCAACAAAAGTATTCAATTGGATGACCGTATCAAGGAAGTAAACTTCGGCGTTTGGGAAATGGTGCCCTGGGGTGAAATCCCTCCCGAAACTTTGAACCCCTGGATGGATGATTTTGTCAATTTCAGGGTACCCGAAGGTGAAAGTTTTTTGGATTTGCAAGAGCGAGTAATCAATTTTTGGGAAGAATTGCTCCAACGACACGAAACTGGGGAAAAAATAATGATTAGTACCCATAGTGGGGTCATTCGTACTTTGTTGTGTTATGTATTGGAAATACCTCTAAAAAATGCTTTTCGTTTGGATTTGCACTATGGTACCATTTCGAAAATTACGCATAAGAATAATCTCACCAAAGTTGTGTATTTCAATCATTGATCTACCTACTTATATGGTCTGGATAGGTTCTTGGTTTTCCCTAAAAAACCTCTGTTTTTTTGTCTAAAAAACTTCATTTTTTTGTATATTTGTTAGCTATACGATTGAGAAATCACACCAAAAATCGTATTTCGGGCAATTTTAACTTTGCGTGTGTTTAAATGCACGTTCAATAACCCAACACTTATAGAAAAAAATTGTAGAACATATGAAATTTAGCGTCTCATCTGCCTTGTTACAACGACAATTGGCCGCTATCAGCGGAGTAATCATGTCGAACCCAGTAGTGCCAATCTTAGAGAATTTCTTGTTTGAACTCGAAGATGGAAAACTGACGGCCAGTGCCTCAGATTTGCAAACTTCTATCACGACTGAAATAGAAGTAGATACTCAAGATACAGGAAGTGTAGCCGTGCCTGCTAAAATTTTGTTGGATACGTTGAAAAGTTTGCCAGAGCAACCAGTTACATTCAACATCAACGAAGAGCATAAGAGCATCGAGATTACTTCTAATACTGGACATTACAAATTGGCAGGTGAAAATGCGGAAGATTTTCCTAAGATTCCAAAAGCAGATAGCAAGCTTAACTTGGTGATGTCGTCTGATGTATTAGGCAAAGCTATTGGGAACACCATTTTTGCCACTAGTAATGATGAGTTACGCCCTGCTATGACTGGAATTTTTGTAGAATTCCAAGCCGACAAAACTACCTTTGTGGCTACCGACGGTCACCGACTGATCCGCTACAATCGCGATGATATCATTGGCGGAGGAGATCCTATGACGATGATTATTCCTAAGAAATCGCTTGGCTTGCTCCGTGCTACTTTACCTTCAGATCCTTCTGAGGTACATACTGAATTTAGTGATTCCAATGCCTTTTTTAGTTTTGACGATATCAAAATGGTTTGTCGCTTGATAGACGAACGTTTTCCTGATTACGAAAATGCCATTCCTACCGAAAACCCCAATGTATTGACAATTGATCGAGTGGTATTGTTGAATTCGTTAAAGCGTTTGGCCATTTATGCCAATAAAACTACCAACCAGATTCGCTTGAAAATGTCAGCGGCAGGTACCCTTCAAATTTTTGCTGAAGATTTGGATTTCTCTAACGAAGCCAATGAGGCTTTGGCTTGTGAATATCAAGGAGATGATATGGAAATTGGTTTCAATGCTAAGTTTGTGATTGAGATGTTGAGCAACCTAACGGCTAAAGAAATCACTATTGAAATGTCTACTCCTAACAAAGCTGGGATTATGAAACCCACCGAAAAAACCGACAATGGTGATATTTTGATGTTGGTAATGCCTGTAATGTTGAACACATATGCTTAGACTCGTTTGTAGTCTCTAGCAAATAATTTATAGATTTTAAGCCTTGGAAGAAATTCTGAGGCTTTTTTATTTCACCTGCTCCAAACTTTATCTCTTGAGTTATCCCAATATGGTCAAAAAGGTGTATTTTAGAAGCTGTTTGAGTTCTATTCAATATTTTTGTGATGCGTTCCCTCAATTCTTCGGGACAGGCTTTTGTGCCTGCTTTTCAGCTATTCCCTGGCAAGCTGGGATCTAGGGATTTTCGCACGTAGCTACGCAAAAAAATGAGCTTTAATCAGATCCAAAATAACCTATAACAATTTCTATGACTAAAACTCACACAACTTCTTAGAAATATAAAGTCAATAAAAAGATTGATCAAAACTTGATCCTTTCCCTGTATCAAACCCTTAAGTAAAAATATGAAAAAAATCATTCTTACCCTCGTTTTAGCAGTGCTTAGTAGCAGTTTGTTTGCTCAAAGCACAGTAGTAGATCAAATAAAAGCGGCCTTTGATGCCAAACAATATGATCAAATTATTGCCAAACATGCCGCAAAAGCCCAAGATTACCCCGCCAGGGCCATCTACTATATTGGGTTGGCTTATTACCGAAAATCTGATGATAAAAACGCTTTAAAGTTAATGAACCTGGTGATCCAAAAGGATAAAACTAATCCAGAAGCTTATTTTACTAAGGGTATGGCTTTAAATTATCTAAAAAAACCTGAAGAAGCGGTTCAAGCTATGAATCAGGCCATCAAACTAGATACCAGCCAATCTAAATATTTCAGTGGATTGGGAGATGCTTACTTGATACAAGGTAAATACGAAAAAGCCCTGGATACATATATTATAGCTACTCAAAAACAACCTCCATTAGAGCGCCCTTTTGCGATCATACCACAACTGTACGCAGAGTTGAAGCAACCTAAAAAAGCACTCCAGGCATTTTATGTAGCAACAGATGTTCTCTCAAAAGAATCTGATTCTTACAAACTCGCCTTATACAATATTGGACTGTATGAATACATTGGCAAGAACTACGATAAATCGGAGAAGGCATTCAAAGAGTTGGTTACCCTGGTTCCAAATGATTACCCCTCTCACGCCAAGCTTATTCAGGTATATTATGCCCAAAAGGATTACGATAAGGCAAAACCACATAAACAAACCCTTTATGAAGCTTATGAAGCGGGTAAACTGAAAGATAATTTGAAGCGGATGTTTTGTTTTGATCAGTTTGAGTGGAAAGGCAAACTAGTATTGGCTTATGAAAAATTTGAAGAAAAAAAGGGCGAGCTGTATTACAAACATGTTTTTTATGTAACCAATGAAGAAGGAAAAGCTGAATTTACTATTCAAACCGAGAACTCCCCAGTTTCTCAGGAGCTAGGAGGCCCCAAGTACGCCATAGGCATGACTCGAGAGGGCAGTCATTCTACGTTTGGCTTTCTCAAAGAAGATTTCAAATATGATCAATTAAAAGCTATTGTCATGAAGATTTTAAACAAGGAGGTAAAGCCCTCAGCAAGATCTAAGATGGGTACGAAGGATCGGTGATGTTTGTGAATAACTGATCTTTCATAAGTCAGAACTTCGTTTATAAAAAAATATAATGCTTAGCGCAATACTACTGGAAAGCTCAAAAAACTAACTTTTTTAATCCGTTACCTTCCTGGCACACCGTAGTGCTTTTAAGTTCTATTTTGAGCGATTCCTTATATTGAATTTTGTTAAAAGTAGTTTTTCAGTTTATTCACGTGGTTGGCAGCACTTCCCTTCGGGGACTTACTTTTTTTAGCCAAAAAAAGTAAGCAAAAAAGGCTGGACAGCATAAGCTTGCACACAAGGCCAGTCCCCTCGCAATGCTGACCACCTCCCCGCTCGTGATACAACCAAAACTTTCTTTATTAGAACTCAACAGTCCTATTGGCACACCAGAATTTACAATTTGCTACAGCTCAAAAAACAACCAAAATCACCATCACTGTAGTTTGTGTCAGTTAAGATAGGAATTTTAGATCATAAATTTCAAGTTGTATTTTTTTTGAATTATGTAAATAACTGTTAGGAAAATGAATTTTCAATATCGAGAAGTAAATGGAAAAAAAGTCAGAGGGAAAGCTTTTGAAGTGATTGTACACAACTTTCATTATTATTTAACAAAATTGATTGTCTATGCTGATGGTCAAATAGCTTGTTGGGGATTAATGAGTTTTGCTGAATTCAAACAAAAATTATATGACGATTGGATTTGTCTCGACATGCCTGATAATTCAAAATTGCACATATCTAATCTAGGCCAAATAGAAGTGAAACAACTAGTTCCCGAAAAAACAAAAGAAGATTTTATTAAAGAAATTGAGGACACAATCCTAGAATTAAATAATAAACCGAATAGGATAACCAAATGCATTAATTCATTCAAAAGTTACCTTTTGGATGTTAGTACCAGTAATTTTGAAATACTAAAATCTCAATTTGAAGATTTACCAAGTCACCAAAGGGTGCTATTTGAAATTTCTGATTCAAAAGACCCATTACTAAAATTAATGCAAACTAAAAGTAGTTTTACCTTAGAAGAAAGAAAAATGATGCTCAGGGATTACTTTGAAAATGAATGGGATGAATGTGACTTTCAAGGATAAATCTCAATTTAAAATTTAATTCTATATTGGTTGTAATAATTCCTCTAAACCCAATACCAATACAGAAAATATTTACCTTAAAAAGTTTACCGATGAATAAGAAAAACCTATTACTAGCCTTCCTATTATTTTGCCTAAGTTTTAGCCTGGGGGCATTTGCCCAGCAAGACAAAGCGGTGGCCAAAAAACTCAAAGGAATAGACAAATATATTGAACGCGCCATGAAGGATTGGAAAGTGCCAGGCGTGGCTATGGTGATCGTAAAAGACGGAAAAGTGGCTTATCAAAAAGGATATGGCTATCGAAATGTAGCCAAAAAACTACCAGTAACTCCTCAAACCCAGTTTGCCATTGGTTCTAGTAGCAAAGCATTTACCGCTACTACGGTGTGTCAGTTGGTAGATGATGGAGTGCTGGATTTAGACAAACCAATCAAGGAATATTTGCCTGATTTTAAGTTATACAACGATTTCGTAACCAATCATATGACACCACGCGATTTGCTATGTCACCGTTCGGGCTTGCCTCGCCATGATCTTGCCTGGTATGGTTCTGATTTTACCCGAGAAGAATTGTATAAAAATTTGCATCATCTCGAGGCTACTCAAGGATTTAGAGAAGGGTGGCAATACCAAAACTTGATGTTTATGACTGCGGGTTACTTAGTGGGCAAAGTATCGGGCAAAAGCTGGGAAAAAAACGTGCAGGAACGCATTTTTAAACCACTTGGTATGAGTAATTCCAATTTATCGGTAGAAGGACTGAAGAAAGCAACCAATCGCGCAATTGGTTACAATGATAAAGAGGAAAAAATTGAACCCATGCCTTACCGAAATATTGATGTAGTAGGTCCAGCGGGCTCTATCAATTCCACGATAGAAGATATGGCCAAATGGGTTATGCTTCAGCTAAACAAAGGTAAATATGAAAAGAAAAAGGTGGTTTCAGAGGGAATGATTACCCAAATGCACAGACCGCATACCATTGTGCCAGGAGGGGCTACCAAAGAGCAATTCTATACCAATTATGGTTTAGGGTGGTTCATTACTTCTTATCGGGGTCAGTTGCTAGTGCACCACGGAGGAAATATTGATGGATTTTCGGCATTGGTGGCTTTTTTACCAAAAGATAATATTGGAATGGTGATTTTGACCAACAAAAATGCTACGCCCATTCCCAACATTATTCGTAATGAAGTAGTAGATCGCCTAAAGGGATTGTCAGACATTGACTGGAGCAAAAAAGGACTTAAGAGACTCAAAAAGGCACAGGAAGCCGCCAAAAAAGCTGAAAAAGATGCAAAAGAAAAGCCTGTGGCCAATACCAAGCCTTCACACCCTTTGAAAGACTACACTGGTCAGTACAAGCACCCTGCTTATGGACAAATCAATATTGTCTTGAAGAAAGATCAGGGCAAAGAACAACTCAAGGCCCAGTATCATACTTTTGACCTAAACGTGAACCACTTTCACTACGATGTTTTTGAGGTAGGTGAAGGACCATTTAAAGGGGTAAAGCTACAGTTTACGATGAATACTAAAGGAGAGATGCAAAAGATTTCTTCTGAGCTACAAGCAGGCGTAGACCCTATTGAATTTGAAAGAGTCCAAGAAAAAGCGGCTTTAAGCGAAGCCTCTTTAGATAGATATTTGGGAGAATATGAGCTTAGAGGAGCTACGGTTAAGGTTTGGAAACGCAAGGGCAGCTTAATGGTAACCCTACCCAACCAACCTGATTGGGAACTGGTAGCACTCAAAAAAGCACATACTTTTAACTTTAAAGACAAACGTCTGAAGGGATACCAAATGATTTTTAAGGTGGAGAAAGACAAAGCCAGCGAAGCAGCTTTTCACCAACCCAATGGAGTGTTTACAGCCAAACGGAAATAGATGTAAGTAATTAAATCATATTTTAATTTTAGCTCCAGACCTTACAGGTTTTCGAAACCTGGCAGGTCTAAATAATTCAAGGAACTCATACCTATTTCTTCCAAGCTTCTTTACTTCCCAATAGTTTGATCAAAGGGTTGGGTTTGGCTGGAGCATCTTTAGCCAGTGATTTCACATAGGCCTTCAAAGATGCCATATTATGTTGTTTCAAAAGAGCTTTGATTTCAGTAGGATTATTCAAAACCTTTAACCGACGTATCATTTCTTGCTGAAAATCAAGGGTATACACAGCCCCTACTCTACCTGAAAAGTGTAATTGCTCAAGTGGTTTAAGCATCACCAAGGCATCATACGCATCGAACATCGTTTGGCCTTCACGCGCAGTAAGGCTATGATTCCCCAAATAAGCCGCTTTGCCAAATACGTTGCCTTTCAAAGAAATAGTGACAGGTTTTTCGCCCAAGGCCTCAAAAGCGGCATCCCAAATACCTTGTTCCATTCTAATCCAACGATACTTTACCCTGTCTAAGCCTTGAGCCGTTTGGGCTTCTTTTTTTACTTGCTTATATATATCCAGACTGATGTTGTGAATGCGAATGGCGTAGGTTTTTCCAGGATGGTTTTGGGCAAAAAAAGTCCCGCAATTCCAGTGAAAATCTCCTTGTTTGTTACGAACGCCTTTGTAAGCATGTCGGGTATTGGTCAAAAAGATGCCTTTTTTGCCTTGCTTGAAGCCCTTCATAGCATCTAAAATAACCCGATATAAATTATAATCTCTTCCTTTGAGGGTTTTCCTGAAGTTTTGCCAATCAGTTTTGTACTCGATACCAGCCCAAAGTAGCGGAATATCGGTGCCCATTACCCTAATTTTGTCTGAATCAGGCAATTGTTGATTGACCTCCCAAACAGCCTCTAACAAATCAAAATAAGTTTTATAATTACTGGCATATCCATCAAAAGTTTGCTGAAAAGCCGGATACAATAATTGATGATTCTTGGTGGGAGCATTCAAAAAGGCATCCAAATGACGCTGGGCAGTTACGGGTAATATTTCCAGAAATACGTAATGCAATTTTTGGCCAAAAACGGCATCTCTAATCAGTTGTTGGTAAAAATCAAAGGGTTCCTGAGCAGGATGCAAGGCATCGTCGAATATGAGTAAATCATAGCGGCTTATTTTCTCCCGCATAAAATCTATGGGTGACTTGCCTTGAGTTTTTAATACTTGATAGTAGGGCAATAACTTTGGATGTATATTTTGGGCTTTTAAAAACAAGCTACTTTGCCCCCAAAGGATGAATACAGTCAATATTGTGCTTATCTTCTTCATTTAAATGCTGTGTTTTTATAGAAAGAAGATTGAGGGCAAAGAATGTTACAAATTTCACCGCTGAATAATCTTTATTAAACCACCGCTCAAGTGCTTTATAAAAGTTGGTGTTTTCTAATACTTGTGTATTAATTAGCATTTATTATTGAATCTAATCATCATAAAATTAACAACAAATGGGAAAGTATAGCAATGCTGAATGGTACATTCAGTCAAAAACAGATTATCTTGAGAAATACGGGGATGTACCTCCACCCTGGGTGTATGAACCAGACGCTCACCCCTTTAGTATTGGCTGGAGAATGGGAGGTGGAGAATCTCACATAATGGTATTGGGAGAATGGCTCGAGGAAAAGGCATTTAGTTTTGACGAGAAGTTGGCTTATGTAAAAAAATATCCCGCTCCAGCCAGATGGTATTATTGGATTGTGGGATTCCTTTGGGATATAGAAGCATACGATTTGCCAGATGCCGAAATAGATGCATACTTTAAAAAATTGGAACAGCTTGGTTTTGAGGATGTAGCCAATGTTGAAGAAGACCTCGACCGAGATGATTTGATTTAAAAATAAGTAGAATAACTTGGGTAAAAAACTACGCAAACTTCTAAATTTACCTACCAATTAAACCTCTAAAATTGCAATGGCCCAGAAAAACCTCCCTCCCTTAGTCAAGAAAAGCCACTGGTTGTTTGGCAATATGATGGACCTCAAACGTGATTCGCTGGGTTCGCTCACCCGCTGGCAGCAGGAAATGGGTACTTTCTTTGGCTTCCACGCAATGAATCGCCCCCAGTTGGTCAACACCATGCCCGAATACACCAAGTATATTCTGCAAGACAACAATAAAAACTACGTCAAGGGAAAGGCTTTTGACTTGTTGCGGGCGTTATTGGGCAATGGCATCTTGACAAGCGAAGGGGATTTTTGGCGCAAACAACGCCGGATGGCCCAGCCTGCTTTCCATAAAGTACGTTTGGCCGGAATGACGCAAAGCATGCTGGAGGTGATTGATACTTTTTTGAAGGAATGGGAGAAAAAATATCGTCCTGGAAACCGCATCAATATCTCGGAGGAGTTTAATCATCTGACGTTGAAAATTGTGGCCAAGGCCTTGTTTGAATCTGAAGTAAGCGATGATATTTATAAGGTAGGAGGCTACTTATTTGATGGTATGGAGCGGTTGATGTTACGTTTACGAAACCCCTTGATTCCGCCTCGTTGGGTACCTACTCCTGGCAATATCAAAGAAAAGAAGACCCTACAGGTATTGTTTGATGTGGTGGAGAAAATCATTATTGATCGCCAAAACGATCCTCAAGAATACAACGACTTACTGGCCATGCTCATGACCACTCAAGACGAAGATACTGGAGAAACCATGAGCCGTCAACAGCTACTCGATGAGGTCATGACTATTTTTATGGCAGGACACGAAACTACTGCGGTAGCATTGGGTTATATTTTCTGGAAATTGAGCCAATACCCCGAAATAGACCAACGGGTAGACCAGGAAATTGAGCAAGCTTTGGGTGCAGGAAACCTCACTTTTGACCGTTTACGAGCTTTGCCCTATACCCGCCAAGTAGTGAATGAAGTACTACGTCTCTACCCTCCCGCCTGGACCGTAGGCCGACGAGCCATCAATGACGATGAAATTGGAGGTTACCACATTCCCGCAGGCACTGGGGTGATGTTACCCATTTATTTGGTACACCACAATCCACAATGGTGGGATAATCCAGAGGAGTTTTTGCCCGAACGCTGGGCCGATACTCAAAAAATAAAGCAAATGCCCAAATTTACTTATTTTCCGTTTGGAGGTGGTCCTCGTCTGTGTATTGGGGATCAATTTGCCCAATTAGAGATTTTTGCAGTATTGAGTATGCTCAAACAGCGATTCAAGTTTGAATACCAACCCAAACACGAAATTGAGTTGTTGCCTTTGGTAACGATGCGCCCTAAAGGTGACCTTTTTTTGACGCTCAAGTAACAAATGGTCTTAGTTTTTTTGTGAGTTGCAAAAAGCGACTTTATCAGCAACAGTTTTTTCATTTACCTCTAAAAAGTCGAGGCGGCTTCGATGCCTACAATAAAAGCTTAATCCACACCACTTTCGCTTTTGACTAAGGATTCGCAGTATTATAAAGAAGCAAGATTTAAAAAACACTCTTCCTTAAAACCCTGTTTGTAAAGCAGTTAACTTATCAACATGTCCCATCTGAAGACTTAGGACTTCTTTTCAATCATTTTCTTGTTCTTTTATGCTTCAAGTACATTTACTAACAAACCACATTGATGATGAGAACACCATTCTGTAGTGCTATTTTGTTTCTTTTATTGCTAGGAGGGATTTTATCTTCGTGCCAAAAACAAGAAGAAGAAACCCCTACTACCAAAGACATTTTAAGCAGTTTGTCTCCTTCAGACCCTAACAACCCTAAGGCAGTCATTGGTCCCTTAGATCCAATTGCAACCTTGCCCTATCCTGAGATTTCTACGAATGAATATGTCATAGAATTAGAAAGGTGGGATATCCCCAACAACCGAACTGACCCTCAAAAAACAACTGATAATCTACAAGCAGCCATTGATTGGGCAGTAGGCGAAGGCTTTGGAAAGATTCGTTTACCCGCAGGGCATTACCTCATTGGTAAAGAAGGAAACAGTATTTATCAAGCGGGTATTACGCTCAAAAGTAACATGGCTTTTTTACTGGATAAAAATGCCATTATCGAGATGGCTCCTAATAATAAGTGGAATTATTGCGCCATTTCGATAAACCGCCAACAAAATGTAGTGGTATCAGGAGGCATAATTTTAGGAGATCGGGATCGCCACACCTACACCCCTCGTGAAAGTGACGGAAGTACTGTACACGACGAAGGGCATTTGATCTGTATCGAAGGCGAAAGTCAGCAGGTATGGGTAGAAAATATGGTACTGGCCAAAGCAAATGGGGATGGTATTTTGATAGTGGGCAGCAAAAGAGGAGAACCACAACTCCTGCAAAACGTGACTATCAAGCATTGCAATTTTACAGATAACCGCAGGCAGGGGGTTTCTATAGTAGGCGGTTCAGAAATTCTCATTGAAGGCAATGAGATTCACCATACTAAAGGAACATCTCCTCAGTTTGGGGTAGATTTAGAAGGAGCAGGAAGGCTAAACGAAAAAATAACGATCAGGTCAAATTATTTTCATCATAATCGAGGTGGCGATATTGTAAACACCGATGGCAAGGGCGTATTGGTAGAAGAAAATATAATGGAACAAGGCGAAGGAAGCGAATACCTTGATGGGCCTGTTGTGTATTGGAAAAACGCGGACTGGACTGTGCGAAAAAACTCAATTACGATGCTTTCAGTATCGGCCAACAACTGGAATGGAATTATTATGTATTCCAATGATCGCCCTAAGACCAACCCTACTACCAGCTACATTTACGAAAATACCTGCAATAGTTGTGGTTTTTATATGTACAAAGGTGCCGATTTAGTAATTCGGGACAATCACCTTAAAAACGGGCACCTTGCCTTTTTAGAAATGAAAAACCTAACCGTCACCAATAATAAGGTAGAACATGACAATCGTTGCTGGGCTTATCGTTTCAAAGAAGTAAGCGGACAGGCAAGCGGAAACACCTATAACGGGGAAGCGTTTGACATTCCTCTACAACAGGATCAACCCTGGGATGGTTGTTGGATACGCTAATCATATAGATTGATCCATAATAGAAGATGGGCTTTAGTTATTAACCTACCTAAAGCTCAGCTTTACTCAAAACGCATTAAAACACTAATAATCAACATATTACAACAAAAAAACAGTACAGAATCTCATCCTGCTATACATTGCGGCTAAAGTAGGCCGTGAGGACTCAGCCAACGGCACGGCATTTAACTAAAAATGCCTAGTAGTATGAAAGAATTTTTTAAGCCAGTGATTTGGCCTGATTTTGCCAGTCTTTAGCTTTATTATGAGGTAAATCAAGGTGTCGGAGAACGTCCTCAAAATCAGATAGTTCCATATCGGCTATTTGCTGAAAAGCAATTACTCCCTCTCTATTTAGTTTAACTTTAGTAGACTGCCCTACTCCTTTAATCAAGGTCAGGTCATCTCGTAAGTATTGTGATTCTGCTTGTTCAATTTTTGCTTTGTTTCCACGCCTCCCAGTGGTTGGTCTCTTTTGCAAGGTCTGTGGTTTTTTTCGCAAACGGTCATAGCCTCCTTCTATCATCAATTGAGTAAACTGCTTGAAGGTAGGATAAGGTAGCGTAGCTGGGTTATGCCCTATGCCTTGTTTGGCTTGCACATGTTGGTAAACAATGGTTTGCCGTTTTTCACCAGGTTTGAGTTTCATTTTAGCCACTTGTTTTCCAGAAATGTAAAGCTTACGATTAAATTTTCCCTTAAACCTTTCTGGGTGCATTTTGTAACGTTTCTGTGGAAAAGCCAGCTTCAAAGAAGTAACCGCTTTGGCTTTGTACTTTTTCTTCTTTTTGTGTAATTGAAAATTCTTAAACTTCGTTTTTTTCTTAAAAGCGGTTTTTTGAATAATCCAATGGGTTAAATCGATTTGAAACAAGGTACCATCAGCCAATTGAGCCTGAATCAAAATACGCGGTATTTTCAAAAAACGTGCTTTTACCTTAGGGCTTTTACCAAATGCCGAAGAGGCAATAGAAAAGATCATCAGGTAAATAAACGCATAAAATACAATGATTATTGGCAATACAAAAAAAGGAATCACTGGTGGGAATATTTGAGGGTTTACCATACTCAAAATACTGTATACCCCAATCAATAAGACCAAGCCAATCCAACTACGTATAATCACTCGATGCGTAAGCATTTTGTAGTTCTTTTGGGTCTTTACTTTATGTTTACCTCGGTTTGCCGCTCCTAAATATAATTCCAATTTTATGCGGCTACCCGGGCGAATTTCATCAGTTAGTACCAATAACAATGGCAATAGAAGGTTTAACCCATCAGCATCTATCAATTTTCCACTCACTTGAAGATTCGCCAATAATGGAGTAGCTCCCCAAATCAATGGAAGTACAATGCTCAAAGCAAGCAGCCCCTGCCCTAGCCAAATCAAATCTGAATCGTTTACCCGAAAGTAAACTATTACTGCCATTATAATTCCACAAACAAACCAGATGGCGTTAACTTTTCTTCTATTAACTTCTAGATAACCAGTACGCTGATCATACCATGATATCTGATAACTCGCTGCTTTTTTTCCATAAGACTTAAGTTCTGCCAATTGCTCAATGAGTGCTTGAGGAGTAAATTCACCACTTAGAGATTTACGATTCACCAATGACTTATTCTCAGGCAAGAGATTATTGTAAGCTTCTTTGAGTGCTTGTCGTGGGCTTTGTTTGCTCATGGGTCTTCTTTATTAGATTAGGTAATTTAATGATAGCACCAGATAGTTTACCAATGCAACTTAAGCTTAACTTTTTATTGGGCTTTTTTCAGAAGTTGCCTGGCTGACTCTTGCCAGTTTTTTGCTTGTTCTGTTGAAATATCTAGTTTTTGAGTAATGTCGCTGCTTTCGTTTGTGTCTCCACAGACGAAAAATATCTAGTAGTATGAAAGAATTTTTTAAGCAAGTGATCTGGCCTGACTTTGCCAGTCTTTGGCCTTATGAAAAGGTAAGTCAATATGGCGAAGCATATCTTCAAAGTCAGACAGTTCCATATCAGCTATTTGCTGAAAGGCAATCACCCCTTCATTGTTTAGTTTTATCTTGGTAGATTGGCCTATTCCTTTGATTAAGGTCAGGTCATCTCTTGAATACTGCTCTTCGGCTTGTTTGGTTTTGGAATTCCTAACCGTGTGCGTGTCTTGTGTTTTTTTCCGCAGGCGGTTGTACCCCCCTTCTACTACTAACTGAACAAACTGCTTAAAAGTAGGATAAGGAAAACTGGTCACCTCATGTCCAGTGCCTTGCTTGAGTTGCACATGCTGATAAACCACCGTTTGTCTTTTCTCTCCTGGTTTTAGTTTGGTTTTGGCCACTGGTTTTCCCGAAACATAGAGTTTGCGATTGAATTTTTCCTGAAAGGTTTGGGTGTGCATTCTATACCGTTTTTGCGGAAAGGCCAGCTTCAGGGTGGTCACCATTTTGACTTTGTACTTTTTCTTCTTTTTATGTAGTTGAAAATTTTTCAGCTTCTCCTTTTTCTTAAACGCCGTTTTTTGAATAATCCAATGGGTCACATCCGTTTGAAACAAAGTACCATCGGCTAATTGAGCCTGCACCAGTATACGGGGTACTTTCAGAAAACGGGCCTTTACTTTGGGGCTTTTGCCAAATGCTGCCGATGCAATAGAAAACACAATCATATAGATGAACACGTAAAATACCAGAATCATCGGTAGTACAAAGAAGGGAATAATTGGTGGAAATATTTGGGGGTTAATTAAACTCAAAATAGTATATACAGCAACTAGTAGTACCAATCCAATCCAACTCCGCACAATAATTCGGTGGGTCAGGAACTTATAATTTTTTTGAGTTCTTTCTTTATGTCGACCACGGCTCGCTCTGCCCAAATACAAATCAAGTTTTACCTGACTCCCAGGGCGTATCTCATCTGTTAAGATCAATAACAATGGCAACAAAAAACTCAACCCATCCGCCTCTATATCTTTCGCTTTGGCTTGCAGCTTGATGATCAGTGATACTGCCTTCCAAACCAATATAAACGAAATGCTGAATACCAACACCCCCAACCCTATAGGTTCCCAGGTCCAATCTCGTCCTATAAAATAGATGGCCGTCGCGAATACCATTACTACAATGAACAAAGTATTTTCACTATTCCTATTCTCAGTACTATTCTTCTTGTGCCAAAAAGTCTGATAATCAGTTACTTTTTTTGCATATGACTTAAGCGCTGTCAATTGCTCAATTAGTTTTTGAGGAGCAAATTCCCCGCTAAGAGATTTTCGTTTCACCAGCGACTTGTTCTCCGCAGAGAGTTGATGATAGGCTTTGTTGAGGGCTTTTCGTGGGTTTTGTTTGCTCATGAGCTTATCCTTTGGTTAGGTTGTTTAATTATAGCACCAAATAGTTTACCAACATAGCGTGCATTACTCTTTTTTCATCAACGCTCGAGCCTGAGCCTGCCAAGTTTCAAGATTATCATAAAAATACTGGTGATTGTATTTATAAGGGCGAGGCCTTAGGGCATCCACTTTATTATATACCTCTTTTTCGGTTAAACCCATTAATTGCTCAAAAGTAAAAACCCCAATATTATTGAGGATAGTGGCAACTTCCTGATTGATGGCCTCTATCCGAGTCAATTCATCCCACAAATACTCCTCAGGCAATGTTTGCCTCAAGCGTTTATAGCCTCCCATCGTGATTAGTTGAATCACCCGATCCAAATCTACCTTAGGAGCCTTTTTTCCGCCTTCGCTTTGCACATCCCGATAAATCACTGTATTTCTTTTTTCACCCGGCTTGAGCTTTATCTTATTCACTTTTTTTGAGTCTAACTTCACGTGATGCTTAAATTTTTGAGTAAACGCTTCTGCACTCATAGGGTATACTTTTTTGGGAAACGCTAATTTGAGCGTGGTCACTGTCTTGGCCTTGCGTTTACGCTTAGTGCGGGTAGAATGAAGTGGGCTCTTATGAAACCTATAGCCGATGATTTTTTTGTGGATAAACCAATGACTTATCTGTAGTTCAAATTGAGTTCCATCGGCCAGTTGGGCCTGTATCCATACTCGGGGTGCTTGCCAGCTATAGATCTTTATTTTGGGATCTACCTCGCCAAAATAACGCTCAGCCACAAACATCAAGATCATATGCCCAAAAAATAGATAAAACGGGACTCCTATATATAATAAAAATTGAACAAAAGGGTTTCCCAGAGCATTGCTATAGCTGATGATAACAAAAATGGCCAGTACCAAATTAAACAACCAACCACTTCTGATGATTATCCGATAAGTCAGTCTTTGATAATTTTTATAAATCTTCTTGGGGAAGTCACGCAACTTCACCTCTCTCACCTGCAATTGTACTTTTAACTGGCTTCCTGGCTTAATTTCTTCTTCCAACACCACCACCAGTTTGATCAAAAACTCCATCAAGTACATTTGAAAATGCGTCTTTATCCTTGTTTCCAGAACGTAGGTATACGCATTTGTTAATGCTTGTAATAATGCCTTGGGCGTAAATTCACCTTCAACGGTTTTGCTATTAATCAAGTCCAGCACCAGTGGCGATAAATCCTTCTTATGCATAAATCACTTGCCTTATGATATTTATTGTTGATTTGCTTGCTTGTTTACAAGTGTGCGAGCCTGAGCCTGCCAATCCTCGGCTTTATTGAGGGACACATTTATTCTTTGTAATATGTCTTCAAAGTCATCCTTGCTTAGGTTGGCCATTTGTTGATAGCTAAATACCCCCCAAGCATTCAGTTTATCCGCCGTTGATTGACCAATACCTTTGATTTTGGTTAAGTTATCACTTTGGTTTCCAGGTGATTGCAACGACTCATTGTCAATTTTCCAGGCAGCTTCTTGCCATTCTTCCAATTGCCAGGCAGCCACCCCCAACTCTTGAGCTAAGTCCTCGAAACCTCCTCTGTCTAAATCGGCTAATTGCCGATAAGTGGCAATGTCCAGTTGATACAACCTTTCTTGTATCGGTTTAATAATTCCTTCAATTTTTGTTAAGTCATCACCTGCCTGAGCTTTGGATTCATCCCTATTTTTTGCCTTATCAACAGGTGTTTTTTGGCCAATAGAACGTTCCAAAGCCTGAAATCCACTTCGGGTTACCAATTCCAAAAAGCGTTGAAAGTTAGGCGAAGGATAGGCAATGTTTTGATACCCTTCGCCTTGGCCAGTTTGGGCATCTTGATACACCACCGTTTTTCGTTTATCGCCCGATTTGAGCTTTACTTTATCCACTTTGCGGTTTCTGATCCGCCAGTTCCGGTCAAAGTTTTCTTTAAAACTGCCCTCAGTCATTCGATATTTTTTCAAAGGAAAAGCTAGCTTAAGCGTAGTCAGGGTCTTTACCTTGTGCTTCCTTTTTACTTTGGTCACCTGAAAATTTTTGAGTTTAAATTTTTTCTTATGTACCCTACGTAGGGCCAGTAAGCTTGCTACTTCGGTTTGAAACAGCGTGCCATCCGCCAAAGTGGCCTTCACCAACAATTGTGGGCTACGATACAGCCGGGTTTTGATTTTATTGGTTTTGCCCAATGCCGCTGCCGCAATTGCGAGTACTATCAAATAAACCATGAGGATTACAGGTATCAATGGAAACAAAAAAGCAATCATCACACTCGGTATTGTACTATTGTTGCTCAATATCGCAAAACTCACCCAAGCCAGGCTTGCTAATACCAACAACCAAAAGCCCCTAATCACCAAGCGATGCCCCAAAAACAGGTAATTTTTATGGGTTTTGACATAGTATCTTCGTTGGATAGGCGTTCCTAAATCGAGCGTAATATCAAGTGGTTGTCCAGGTCGAATTTCATCTTTGAGCAAGGCCACTAAATGCAATGCAAATGACAAGCTTTGCCATTGAATATGAGGTAGCTTACCAGCAAAAGATCGCAACCATTTGATGACAAACCATACCAACGCGCCCAATGCACCCACGAGTATCATCATTAGAATGTACCACCCCACACCGTCAAAGATGAGGGAGATCAACCCAAGCATGGTCACGGCTATAATCACTACTACTAAAATACGTCGGGTACGATCCTCACCACTCCTTTTTATGTCGATTTTCAACTCATTTTTTTTGGGTTTCACCTTCTCTCCATAGTCGCGAAGTTCCAGTAAAATATCAATGATTTCGTCAGGCTTGAATGATCCTGTGAATCTTCCTTGATCCACAATTTCACGAATACGAGGAGATAATTTTTGATAAGCTTCTTTGAGCTTGGCTTGATGATTTGTAGTAGGCATTTAAAATAAGGCTTTGAGTATACTACCAGGCATTTTGGCTAAAGTTGGCCGTGAGGACACAGCCAACGGCACGATTGCCTTCGTTTGTGTCTCCACAAACGAAAAATATCTAGTAGTATGGGCTTTGAGGTACTGATGCCTTACAAATTACACATTTCAGGCCCTAAATCCAACAGTGGGTATATCGTCAATTTTTCCTCTTAATGGATCGCTTTGTTGGTATCAAGGTGCTTAGAATCACATTTTTGGAGTTCTGTAAAATATCAGGTTGATAAACCACTCAGGAAAAATGCATGAAATTTTCAAAATCCTTTAAACATTTTTTGTTTTTTTGTAAGATTCGAATATTCAATGAATAAGACATCAAACTCATGAAAACCTCCTCTTCTAGCCGCTTAACCCAGCAACAAATGCGAATGATGCAATCAAAACGCGTTAACGGCATTAAAACTACTACTGAATGGTTAGCATTTTTCGAAAACCTAATACGCTATGACAAGAAAAAAAGAAAAAGGTTTGATTGGTGGATACAACAAGCACAATACAGTATTCTGTTTGCGATTTTAGGTTTTGTTGCCATGTCAGTCATCATCATATACAACATAGATAACGGCCTATTCCTATTCATAGGGATAGTCTGTATAGTGCTCTCTATGTTTCTGGTGGCTGCGTTAGATCATCGCATTCGCAACGCCTATTTAGCCGATTATTTTCGTACAGTGTTGGTGCCCCTGGTATTGGCGTTGCATGAAGAAATGCCTGAAGATGCCCCACTTGGCTTAAAAGCTGACCTGCGTCACCAGTTGAATGATGACCATTACACGGTAAGAGGTGTTTATCAATGGAATTTGTTGCAGGTTTCAGGCAAGCTGCAAAATGGGGTTAATTTTTGGATAAATATCCGAATAATCAATCGTTATAAAGGCCATCACAAACATATCCACAAAACCAAAAGTAAAAGAAGAGTCGTTATGAACTTACAGATGAACTATCCTAAAAAACACCACAAAATGATTCATGTCCTTAGGCTATCCCATGGCTACAAAGAGAAATACAAAGAAAAACCTGATAAATACATATTAAAACTTCGCCATACTCTCAAGTTTAAAAACAGCGCTTTTGACAAACATCGGTATAAAGATGTGCCCCTTCATGAATTAATGCTTTTAATAAGAACCGGGTTTCATGCACTGGAAGCAGGCAAATAAATAAATCAACGTTAAGTAGCATTTTAAACCCTAAATCCAATAATTAAGATGTCATCGGTTTGTTCTCGTACAGGATCATACTTGCAAGGGTAATCCATCCACTCCTTGAGTTTTTCGTCCAAAATTTGGGTTTGCTCTTCCATTGTTTTGCTTGAGATGTCCAGCAACAATTGCTTGAAACTTTTACTCATAAACTTCTTGTCTTTGGGACCACCCAATTGATCGCGATAGCCATCCGAAGACAGGTAAAAAGACATGCCTTCTTTCAGCTCTAAAGTATGCAAAGTATAGGTGCGGTCTACTCCTTCATGTAGTCCCCCTACTCCTTGGCGATCGCCTTTGATGGTGTGCATTTTGTTGTCTACCACATAAAACAACGGATTGTGAGCACCAGCATATTCCAATGTTTTTTCTTCCAGGTTAATTTTGCAAATACAAGCATCCATACCATCCTGGTTTTGGGTTTCTTTTTGGCGCAATTGAGAACGAATGCTCTGGTGGAGTTCTGCCAAAATCTCATCTGGGCGAATGATGTTCTTTTGAGTAACAATTTCGTTTAGGATAGAATGCCCCACCATACTCATAAAAGCACCTGGCACTCCATGGCCCGTACAATCCATCGCCGCAATAATAATTTCGGGATGGCTAATTTTCGTGGTTTCAAGCTTATTTTGGGCAGAGTCTGCGGTAAAAGCCGTAAGCTGGCTGCGCAACTCCTCTTGCGAACCTTCAGAGTCTTTGGTAGTCACATCATTGATAGCTGCCAACAAGGAGTTGATAGAGGGCTGTACCTCTGCAAACCAATAAAAATCACCACTTACAATATCGCGTGGCTTGTAATATACAAACGATTGTGGCAGAGAAGCCTGAATACGATTAAAAGCAGGTAACATGGCCTCCTGAATTCGCTGAGCGTAATTGATGCTTTCGGTAATCTGATCATTCTTATCTTGGATTTCGTCCCGATTGCGTGATATTTCCCGGGTTTTCTTTTCGATATCCTGGTTTTTGATCTCAAGCTTATTTCTCTGTTCAGTCAATTGGTTGTTCAGGTTTTTTTGCTTGCGTGAATCCCTGAATAATACTATTGCCAGCACCAAAATCAACGCAATACTCACCAAAGATGCAATTAGTAAAATGCTTTTTTGTTTCGATTCAGCAGCCCTTAGCTTGCTTTCCTGGCGTGCTTTATCTCTTTCCAGCTTTCGTTTTTTCACCTCTAGATTTCTTTTCTCCAAGTCTTTTTTCAAGAGCTCTTCTTTGAGTTTTTCGGCTTTGAGTTCCTCCATCGCACTATTTAACCCTAAGTCGCGTACGTATACCGCATATTCTTCAAACTTGATAGACAAAACCCGGTAGTAAGCGGCCGCTTGTTTAAAATCTTTTTTCTCAGAATAGTATATATCTGCCAAGTCTTGGTATACCGTAATCACCCCTCCTTCCAGAAAACTCAGTACTTCGTTGCGGGAAATGAGCCCTTTGTCGTTGAGAGCTTTGTAAAAATTGAATGCTTTTCGGTAGATTTTAGCGGCTTTTTCGTAGTCAGGCAGTTGGTCGTCTTTCTCATTGCCAATGTTTACATAAATTTGCCCTTGGTTGGCAAAAGCCTTGGCGAGCCCTTTGGTGTAGTGGATTTGCTCCGATAATTTTTCGGCTTCCCTGGCATATGCCAATGCCTTGGAGGAGTTTTTAGAGCTTAATAACGTGGCTAAGCGATTCAAACTATCTACCTTGGCAGGTTTGTCAGGCATTTTTTGCACCATTGTTTCCAGGATAGCCACCGATGACTGTGCCTGTAACTTCCCTAATCCCAAAAAACTGATGACAATTACTCCTGCTAGAATTCTAATTAACAACATTGATCCTTCTTAAAAACTTGAGTCTGATGTCAGACAAACATTCGTCCACTCAAAAGGTATAGCCCTAAATACATAAACCCCAAAGTCATTTTGACTTCAGAATTTAAGTTAATCAAAAGTTGTACAAATCTAAAGTTGCAGGAAAATAAACCCATTCAATGGGAATCACATCATCACTTTTTAGCAGGTAAGTTTCGCTGCTTTTCAAGAGGTTTTGAAGCAGTGCTGGCTACATTTGCCCCTCTGAGGGGTGTCAAATATTTTTGAACGCCCCAAAAGAAGGATAAGTATTTGGGCATTCTTTGTTCATTATTTGGTGTTGAGCATTTTATATTAAATATGCTTAATGCTTTCTTTTACCTTGTCGATCCTACTCCGCAGCATCTCTAATTCGTACTGTTTCTCGATGTAACACAGGTAATGAAAAGCCGCCACCAACGCATAGGGCGGAATGGCAAAGGAACGTGGCTCACGTAAATGATTAGCAAAAGTAGTGTAAGGCACTCCAATGGCCTCGGCAATACTTTCACGTGTTACTTTGATACCTATTCTTTTTAGCCTTTTAATTTCCGTTTTAATAAAATCAGAGTTAATACTCTCCATTTCAGGTAACTTTTGAACAAGCATAGTATTTATGTTTTTTATCCGAATGATAATCATTCTCTACATCGTAAAGAATGATTGTTTGAGGGTATTGTGGTTTTCTAATATCAAGCTTTTGAAAAGGCAATGTAAATTTATGCAGGCGATAGGTATTTTCAAATGTTGTGTAATTTTTTCGTTATTTATGAATAATTATTCAGGTAATTTTGTAACAATGGACCACCTCCTTAGTAAAAACCCCCACTTGTTCGAAAACAAGCAGGGCCTTGGGCGTACTCCCCTTAAAATTTATGATTTTCTTTGGATGTAACGATCTACTAGTTTTTCCAGAATTGTGAGTGGCACCGCCCCATTTTTCAAAATCACATTATGAAATTCACGAATGTCAAACTTGTTGCCCAATGCTTTTTTGGCCTTAGTTCTCAGCGCCAAAATCTTGAGTTGGCCTACCTTGTAAGCACACGCTTGCCCAGGAGTCACAATGTATCGCTCTATTTCTGAAACCACTTCGCTTTGGTTCATACCTGTGTTTTTTACCATATACTCGATGGCCTGCTCCCGTGTCCATTTTTTGTAATGAAGGCCCGCATCTACGACTAAACGTACTGCGCGAAAAATTTCTGCCTGTAAACGTCCCAAATCACCATAAGGGTCATTTTTATAGAAACCATATTCTTTGGCCAGCCTTTCGGCATATAGCGCCCAACCCTCGGCATAAGCGGTAAATGGTATGACCTTTCGGAAAAAAGGCAAACCCTTGAGTTCCATTTGCACTGCTAGTTGAAAATGATGCCCAGGTACTGCCTCATGATAAGCCAAGGTAGGCATGCCATACTTCGTGATTTCGTTCATATCTCTTAGATTGGCAAAAAACACCCCTGGTCGACTTCCATCTAGTGCAGGTGTTTCATAATATGCCCCAGGTGCTGTTTTTTCTTTGAATTTTGGAATGCGCTTCACAGTTACTCCTGCTTTGGGGCGAACGTCAAACACTTTGTCTAAATTTTGATTGATATGGTCAATTAGTTTTTGGTATTGAGCAATGGCTTGTTGGCGGCCTTTGTCATCGTTAGAAAACAAAAAGCGTTTTTCTTTATTGAATTGCTGCAAAAAATCCTGGGGAGTTTTGGTACTATCGCGGTGCCCCAAACTATCCAAAATACGTTTCATTTCTGCGGTAATTCGGGTCACTTCTTTTTTGCCCAAATCAAATACCTCTTCAGGGGTAATATCGGTAGTAGTATGATTGCGCAACATATGGGTGTAGTAAGCTTTGCCGTTGGGCAGTTTCCACACACCATCTTCGGTCGTAGCCTTTTTACGCAGTTGGGTAAAATAATCAATCAACGTTTGATAAGCCGGATATACAGCCTTTTGGATTTGTTTCTCCGCTAACTGAAGCAAGGTTGTCTTCTCAGATTCATCAATATCAGCCAGTTTATTCAACTTCTTTTGAATACTGACATATAAGATATTTTCCTTGGCAGGTGTTGCCACAAATCCCTTCATTTCTTTCAAAACCCGATCAATCACAAAACGAGGTGGGATGACCTTTTTATTTTCTCTAATCTTAAGGCCTTCCAGCAATTGATCAAATTTTAGGGGAAATTTAGACAAGCGAGTATTATAATCCTTAGCATCACTTATACTTGTGATACGGTGGGAGCTTTCCATAAAAGAAGGCAAACCACTTTGAATACCTCCCATTTGGTTGACAGGATAGTCATGGTAGGCAAATTTTTCTCCCCTGACCTGATTATCCAGAAACCACGCCATAATATCGGTACTGAGTAGTTGTGACTCACTTTGCCGTGAGCGACTGTAGCTTTTGAGGGTTTTTAGGTACTGGCGCATATTGGCCCGCTGTTGCTGGAGTGCTTTGTCCGATATATCATCAAAATCGTCATTATAATGATACAGCCATTGAGGAATGGGTAAACCCAGGGTAGAAATAGTTTCGGGGCTACCCAAAGCAAATTTAACAAAGACTTTGTCGTAATAATGGTTCAAAAAAAAGGGCTTAAACCAGATCAGGTTTACCAAAAAAATAACTCCTGCCAGTAAAAGTACCAGAAAGGTACGCCCTACAAATCGTCTAATGCGTCGTCCGCGGCTTCTTGGTTTTTTGGTCATCAGGTTGGGGGTTTAGTGGGTGTAAATAAGTTGATTAAACCGCAATCTTTTAAAATTCTTTAAAACTATCAAATTTCAAAAAATGAGGCGTTGCTCAAAAGACACCAAATACCGCCAGGTGGTTGTTTCGATAACAATCTCTATATTTGCCGCTCACTAAAATCCAGATTATGAGTCAGGTTATTCTTATTACCGGAGCTTCTTCGGGAATTGGTAAAGCTACTGCCACTTATTTGCATCAAAAGGGGTATACCGTGTATGGTACCAGTCGTCGTAAAATAGATGATACTCCCTTTCAAATGATCCAAATGGACATTACCAATGAGGAGGCCATTGCCAAAGGGGTGCAGGCCATCCTTGAACAAACTGGTAAAATAGATGTATTGATCAATAATGCAGGGCTAGGTACCGCGGGTGCCTTGGAAGAAACCCCACTGGCCGATATCAGGAATGTGTTTGACACCAATGTAACGGGCGTTGTCAAGCTTATTCAGGAAGTATTGCCTGTTATGCGCCAGCAAAAATCTGGTAAAATTATCAACATTAGCTCTATTGGAGGAATTATGGGGCTGCCCTACCGAGCTACTTATTGCTCAAGCAAGTTTGCAATTGAGGGGCTTACTGAAGCCTTGCGGATGGAAGTAGCCAATTTTGGCATACAGGTTTGCTCGCTCTTACCAGGAGATGTCAACACCGCCATCAACGATCATCGCCTCACCGTAGAAAAGACCAACTCAGTCTACCAGGAATCCTTTGATCGTACCCACCAAATTATGAATGAGGATGTAGTACAAGGAATTTCACCAGAAACAGTTGCCAAAAAAGTGGGCAGGCTCATCGAAAAGAAAAAAATTGGAGGAAAGTATTTGGTAGGCAAACCTTTGCAAAAACTCACGGTATTTCTCAAACGTCAATTACCCAATGCCGTTTTTGAGTGGATTATTAAAGTGTATTATAAGGTCTAAAAAAGGAAAACCACAGGTATAATTAACCCTCTAAAATTGATTTCTTTATTCGATGTTCGTTAATAGCTATTCAACGTTCATTTTTATTTCGTTGATCTAGCAAACAAGGATTATTGAAGGTCTCTAGCCAGAGGCTTTATCTATAGCAGACACTCGGCAGAGCCGAGCGACTAATATAGATTTCTTTATTCGATGTTCAGGGATCGCTATTCGACAGTCATTTTTATATTAAATCTTCTGCAACAAAGTCAACCAAGCTTCATTCAACTGATTGTTTTCCAGATATTTTTGAGCCAAACGATGAAGGTTTGCTTCAAGCCCGCTTTCGCCCTTTAACAATGCTTGTATTTCTTGACTTTCTCTAAATTTGGCTACTTCGGCTTGCTCAGGCAATTGCTCTATATTCCCCAGTTTGCCCAAATTGTTACCCGTCAAGATGTGGCTATTGCGTACCGTTTCGGGCATCAAGTCTACCCCAATCCCTTTGTTGCGGATAGGTTTAGTTACCTCAAACAAAGCCTCCCCATTGGCTCGGCAATACCAGTTGGCTCCCATACGCCCCACCAAGTCGGCTTTTATGGTATCTACCTTTCCTTCTTCGTCTAAAATGTTTTCATTGAAATGCGCCAATACCACTTCGCAAATAATGAGGTTTCCAGCGCCACCTTCTTGCCCAGTTTCTATTACATCTTTTACAATGCATTCAAATGCCGCGGGTGCTTCCTTTACTCGAGGGGGTTTTACCATTACTGAAGGTACTTCAGTAAGGCCAGACTTGATAAATTCGTTCACGCCTTTGTCATACTCGGTGCTAGACAGCGACATTTGCTCCACAATGGGGTAATTCACAATATTGATGACCACTTCTTTAGTCTCATGTACATTTTGGAGAGTGTGTTTGGTGGTATTATCCCGTACTCGGCGAGCAGGCGAAAATATCAAAGTAGGAGGATTGGACCCAAAGGCATTGAAAAAACTATAAGGACTGAGGTTTACATTACCTTCGCTATCAACTGTGCTCGCAAAGGCAATGGGTCGAGGAGCAATTACGCCCAACATATAATGATGAAATGCTCCAGTGGATACGTCTTTGGGATTGACGCTTTTGAATGTTGCCATATATGATATTTTTAGTATGAACTCGCCCCAACATTAAAAGTCGAAATAAGTTCTATGAAAAACCAGGATTAAAATAGGCTACAAACCTAACCATTTTGCGTTATCCAGCAAATTTTGTCCAGGTTTGTAGCCTTCATTATTACAGCTCATTAGTGCCTCCAATTGCCTCAGTGGGTATCTTCACTGACTGGTTAAAATATCAAAAAAGCACTTTTGACATCTCGATCGGGTTGTGAGACACAACCCGAGGCAATGGTGTTGTTTTTTTAAGATAAAACCTCTTAGTAAAGGTAATAATGATCATGTTTAGTCATTCAAATATACTCATATGACGTGAATTTGCTTACTTCAATATTTGTACTTTTTGTGTAAACAATTGATCAAGCCCCATTAAGGCGGGTGGCTCTAGTTTATTGCTCAAAATAGAAAGAGTTTTGAGTTTGGTGAGCTTTTTCATCGCAAAAGGCAGGGTTTTGAATGGGTTGTTGTTCAAAAACAATGTTTCTAAGTTTTCCAGCTTCGCAATGTTATTAGGTATGGTCTCAATGTTGTTTTTGCTCATGTACAAATACTTAAGCGTCTTTATTTTGGCTACCTCTTCTATTGCCTTTGCCGCATCCAGGTTTTCGTTAAAAGATAAATCTACAAATTCTAAATTTTGTAGCTGACTGAAGCCTTGGGGCAGCACTTTAAATTTGTTGTAACTCACCGCCAGTTTTTTAAGGTTCTTGAGCTTCACAATCTCTTGGGGTAAACTTGGCAAATCATTTACAATCAATGAAATATCTCTTAGGTTGGGTAATTCGCTCAATACTGTAAAGGCCTGAGCAAAGTTTAATTTAGGATTGTTATCCAGCCAGATAGAATGAAGGTTTGTGAGCTTTTTGATTTCTTCGGGCAAGGTTTTGAGACTATCATCACTCAAAGAAAGCTCTTGTAGATTAGGAAGTTGAGCCAGCAAACCAAGGGCTTGTTTCATATCCAAGTCAGGGTTCAAGTCCAGAGATAAGCTCTGTACATTTTTTAGTTTGGCAATGCTTTCAGGCAACGTCTTTAACCCCGCATCTTTTAAGCTCAACCGGAAAACTTTTTCGGGCTCTTTTAGTGCTTTATCAAGCCCTTCATATTCTTCGTAATTGTATAATTCTTTGTCGCTTTTTAGGTTGGCAGGCGTAAAGTTTTCGTTCGCTTTATTGGTAGCCGTAGTGGCATCACTTTTTGTACTGTCATTGGCATTTTCCTTGTTTTCCTTGGTTCCTCCACAAGCCATCATTAAGCTGGCTAAGGTGATCATTATCAAATATTTGAGTGATAGATCAAAATATTTAGATTGAATTTGAAAGCGTTTCATAAAATAAGTCAGTTTTAAATCGATAAAATGAAGTTCTTGCAATTTTACAGGTTAAGATTGTGTAAAATCCACTGATTTGCGCCCCAATCTAGGATGCTATGTGATATATTACAAACCTACCAGCAAACAGTGGAGATATTTTTTAAAATGATTTCCAAATACAAACTTTTTTCACCAAAAACTTATAAAACAGTCTATGTTTACAACCGTGTCGCCTGCCGAAGCCGTTGCCGAAATACATTCTAATCAAAATATATTTGTACACAGTATTGCGGCTACTCCCCTTACGCTCATCGATGCCCTCATCAAACGAGCTGATGAGCTGCAAAACGTGACTTTGCACCATTTGCATGTAGAAGGAGAAGCCCTGTACGCCAGCCCAGAGTATACCCAAAGTTTTCGGGTCAACAATTTATTTACCGGGGCCAATACGCGTAAGGCCGTACAAGAAGGTCGGGCTGATTATGTGCCCGTTTTTTTAAGCGAAATTCCGTATTTGTTCGAGTCCCGCATCATTCCATTAGATGTAGCTTTATTGCAAGTGTCTCCTCCTGACCAACACGGGTATTGTTCCCTGGGCACCTCGGTAGATACCTCTATGGCTGCGGCCAAAGCCGCCAAAAAGGTCATTGTAGAGATCAACCCTCAAATGCCTCGGGTACACGGAGATGGCTTTTTACACATCAGCGAGTTTGACAAAATCATAGAAACCGACCATCCGCTGCCTACCCATGACCCTACCCAACCCAATGCCATAGAAACCAAAATTGGAGAATATGTGGCCTCATTGGTAGAAGATCGCTCTACGCTACAAATGGGCATTGGAGCCATCCCCAATGCAGCTTTAGCGGCTATGACCAATCACAAAGATTTAGGAGTACATACCGAGATGTTTTCTGACGGGCTACTACCATTGGTCGAAAAAGGCGTGATTACCAATCGCTATAAAGTAAAGCACCGAGGAAGAATTGTGAGTAGTTTTGTGATGGGAAGTCAAAAACTATATGATTTTGTCAATGATAACCCTCAAGTACGTCTATTGGCTTGTGACTATGTAAACGATACCGCAGTCATCCGCCAAAACCCCAACGTAATTGCCATTAACAGTGCCATAGAGGTAGATCTTACCGGCCAGGTGTGTGCCGATTCTATTGGTACCAAGGTATATTCGGGTGTTGGGGGCCAAATGGACTTTATGCGAGGCGCATCGTTATCTCCTGGTGGTAAGCCCATTATTGCCCTACCATCGGTTACTTCTAAGGGGATTAGTCGTATCAGTACTACCTTAAGGCCAGGTGCGGGGGTGGTTACGACCCGTGCCCACGTACAATATGTAGTTACCGAATATGGGATTGCCAATTTGTATGGACAAAACTTGCGTACTCGCGCCAAACGTTTGATTGAAATTGCCCACCCTGACCATCGGGAGAGGCTAGAGAAAGAAGCCTTTGAAGTCCTAAAGTTTGGCTTGTAGGCCTCTCAATGAGCAATGATGATGAGGTATAATATTTGTCAATAATAAAACAGTACTGTTTAGATCAGACTAACACCTGAACGATAACCTCATTCATATATGCTTGTACCCATTGTCGAGAGTCAATACACTTCCATGTATTATGATGCAGAGAAGAAGTTATTTGAGCAATATTGGTATTCTGAGAGTACCCATATGACCGATGATGAGTACAAGCATATTCACCAGCGTTGGGTACAAAAACTCATTGAACATCGATACAATATTTACTTATTTTTGCTAGATAATCGCAAAAATGGTTTTGTGATGTCCAGTAAATTGCAAAAATGGCATGACCAATACATTACTCAAGTGGTACTTGCTCACTTGCCCGACCCAACTAAAGTAAAATCCGCTATTGTGGCTAGTGAAGACTTCCTGAGTCAGCTCACCATTGAGCAAACTGTAAAAGAAAATGAAGAGGTGAATAGTTTTGTGTATTATTTTTCTGATATTCGGGAAGCCAGAGAGTGGATTACGCGACAGCAAGTATGACCAGCAAAGCGCTTAATCTATCATTTTTAGAACCAAACCCAGCAAAATCTATCTACAATATGCCTATACCCATTGTCGAGAGCAAGTATACTTCTATGTATTTCCATGAAGAGCATCGTTTGTTTGAGCAATTTTGGTATCCAGAAAGTGAGTTTATGACCGAAGAAGATTTCAAACAAATCCATCTGAGTTGGGTACAAAAACTGATCAAACACCGCTATAATATTCATCGGGCCTTGCTAGATAATCTACATAATTTGTTCGAAATGTCCAGCGAACTTCAGCAGTGGCATGATCAACACATTCATCAAGTAGTGCTCCAAAACTTACCAGATGGTCCCAATCTAAAAGTAGCCATTGTAGCCAGTGAAGATTTTCTAACTCAACTGGGGATTGAGCATACTTTTCTCAAAAACCAGGAACTCAATAGTAATGTCTATTATTTTACGAATATCAGAGAAGCCCGGGATTGGATTATGAAACGTAATATTTGAGCAACTTAAAATTTTGTTAACAAAAAAAACTGAGCGGCAATACCCCTCAGTTTTGTCATTGACTTTCTACATTCCATCTAATCAAAAAAAATTAAACGCTAAACTTTATTAATTAAGAGTATGCTTAAAAGTTATAATCTGGGCTAAAAAAGCGGCTGACCAGCGCTAACTTTAGCATTTTTTTCGTCAATAGCTAAAGCTATTCACTCAAAAACGTGCTTCATTATCGCTGACCTCCCATCTTTTTTATCTCCGAAGACAAAATTTAAACATACGCTCATCATGAGTGCTACATAAGCGGTTGCAGGATGTTAGTGTTCATAGGTTAAAGTTTGTGGTATTTTACCTTTTTTTACAAAAACAACTATTAAGCAGCTATTAAGCTTACCGAAGCCTTGGCCACCAACTGGGCTACTGCTTCGGCACAACCCCAAGACACGCTAAAGCCAGCGCCGCCGTGTCCATAGTTGTGAATGATTCTTTTATGGGGTTCTTTTTCCAGGCGCAATTGCTTACGAGCTGGACGCAACCCCACTACTGTATTTATATATTCAGCATTTTTGAGCTGAGGCACAATGGCTTCACAACGCGCCCAAATTTCCTTAGAGATTTCCTCTTTGGGTTGGGTAGAGTATTCATTGTTAAAAGCGGTACCTCCCAACACATAATAATTTTTGCGGGGGATAATATACGCGGCGATGTCTCCTCCTTCGTTATCCGAAATGGTCGGCAAAGGTTCTTCAGACTTTACGTGCAGGATTTGCCCCTGAATCGCAAACAAAGCTGGATCATTGACTAACTGTCTGGCTCCCAGCCCTGTACAATTAATCACCCAACGGTCGTCTACTAACAATTCGTCCAGATCTACTACGATTTTTTGGATCATCTTCCCACCCAATTGCACAAACTGATTGTACAAGTATCGCATATATTGAGGTACTTCTATCAACGGTACCTCCATCTGATACCCTGCTTCGTACCCTTTGGGTAATTCATTGGTTGTTGCCTTTCTAATCCTGTTTTTAGGCAAAGCATTGGTCCACCAAGGCACTCTTGACGGGTCCGATAGCAATCGCAGCGAACTGGTCATAGAAACCCCTGCTTCGGGCGTATTTAGTAAACCTTCTAGTTTGGTGTAGGTAAAACGACTCCACTCCAACGCCTTGGCACGAGGGTTTACCTTAAAAGGAAACCATATAGCAGCGGCAATGTCAGAAGTAGTGTTGGGCGAAAACTCTTTAGCTACAATCGTTACCGAATGTCCTTCTTGTAACAAGCGCACTCCAGTTGTTAAACCAGTAACCCCTGCCCCTACAATCCATATATTTTTTTTATCAGTGTTCATAGTGTGGTCGGTAAGGGAACTAAGCCGCAAAGCATTCCCAGTTCCATGTCTATTATGGTCTTTATCTATCAAATGAAATTGGGCTAAATTCTTTTTCTGGCGAGGTTACGTTTTGTAATTCGTCCAAAAGAAACTCTGCCATTTTTCGAGTACCTTTCAAGGCTACTTCGGTAAAGTTTTGCTCAGCTCTCCAATTGTAGTTTGTGTTGGTATTGATATCGTATACATAATACTCGCCATCTTCACCTTGCAAGTGCTCAATAGACGCTACCTCTACTTGGTTAGTCTTCAAAAACTGCTCAAAACGGCCTAAATAAGGATTGTTGTAGTCTTTGATGATTTGAAACTTTTCTTTGGGTTTTCCTTGCTCGCTGATGGCTTCGTTGTTGCAAGCATCGGCTGGGCAAAGCTCAAATCCTTGAGAAGTATCTACCTGCACAGCATAGTATAATTTGCCATCTATAAATTCGGCTCGGGTAATGTGCCCACCTTTAGGCTTAATGTATTCTTGCACCAAATAAATACCATCTACTGAGGCCAATACATTGAGGTAGTCGTCCAAAGCCACTTCCAGGCTTTCAATAGAATTGAACAACTGTACCCCTAACCCTTTTCCTCCACGGTTGGGCTTTACGATAAAAGGTGTCTTCCCTAGCTTTCGGGCAGCATCCAAGGTAGCCTGCTTCCCGCTTACTACATACGTTTTAGGGGTTTTGATGCCGTGCTGTTGCAAAGCGATGGCTTGTTTAGCCTTACTTTCTTCTAGTCGGATGGCAGCCGTACCATTGATTACTCTACGTCCGTGGGCTTCCAGCCAAGTCAAGATCGTTTCGGTCAATTCAATAGAGAAACGGTGGTTTCGAGTATGCGAAGAGGCGCTCATACGGCTAAAAAATATACCTTCAGGTGGTGCTTGGGTAAGATCTATGCGGCCTTCGTGGATAAACCAGCTTTCATAAGGCACACCCAACAGCTCTAGTTCTTCTTTGAGGGGCTCAAACCATTCGTCGTTTTCGTGTAAAATGTAAACTTTTGGTTGAGCGTATATATCATTATTTTTAGTTCTGAGTTCCATTTGTTTTAACGTTTAATTTTTTAGTGTAAAAACATTTAGTGTTTATACAGTTATAAGAATATTTAAATTATCTAAAATTTGAGAATATGAATTATCAAAATATGCGTAAAAAATTATCACAAATGCGAAAATGTATTATGCGTATAACACGCTTGGGCATTTGATGACAGACTAGGAAAGGGTAGAAATTTCTTCGGGTAATTGATTACGTCAGTCTTTGTACAAAGAATTGACTTCTCAAAAAAGAATGGAAACTTGCTACTTGTTTGTGGTAGTCAAATACTAACAGCAACAGCAGCAACAACAACAGGTATTGTTGATAGAATTGTGAGAAACAGCGCTAAAAGCGGTGCCGATAAATGAATTCTTTCGTGTGAAAGAAGTAGAGCGAGATTTGAAATTGAGTGTTGTCATAATAAAATCAATTTATTTTTCCCATTAAAAATGACTAGGGGCAGGAATTGGCACCTTTCTCAGATGTTGATGATGGTTGCCAGAGGGTCTTAGAGCCTGTTCTCTCACCTCTTCTTAATAAATCAATTCTCTTGAAGTGAACTGATGCTACAAATGTAGGGCAGCTCTTTTTAAAAAACAAGAGTAATTGAAAAAAATTTGATATTTTTTATCATATTTGATTAAATAGCTTTTCTATCAATCTTGCCTCTATAACTGAACCATACCCGCAAAAGATTCCAGCACACAAGTCTTTAACAGAACATTAACGGTAGTACTTTTTGGTGATTGAGCAAAGGGCCTTTGGCAATTGGTTCCTAGTCTAAGTATAAGTAGCCCAAAGTCTTAGTAAATACAACCAACAAAATAATTGGTCAGAGTGCCTTTTGTGTAACAAAAATGACTTGTTTTCGGTAAACGTTTCTAGTTTATTCTTTATCCAGAAGCAATTGATCTTTTAAACTACAAGCTTAAAAATATCTATGGACAGAAATACCATCCTTATAGTCGACGATGACAAGGAAGGGCTTAAAACACTCAATTATTATTTTGAAGAAAGCCCTCAAAAATATCAGGTACTGAGCGCCTCTAATGGAACAACTGCCCTTAAAGTTTTGCGAAAAAAGATTCCAGAACTCATCATTACCGATTGGGATATGCCTGAAATGAATGGGCTTGAACTTATCCAACATATCAAGGGTAATCAGGCTACCGCGCATTTGCCTGTGATTATCATCACAGGAATTAATACTTCCCCTCAAAACCTCAAAAAAGCGTTTGATATAGGAGCAGACGATTTTCTCACCAAGCCACTAAATCAGATAGAGTTATTTGCCCGCACCAATGCTACTTTAAAAATGTATCGGGCATTTCATACCATCAAGAAGCAACGCGAGGTAATAGAAGATCAAAAAAATCGGGAACTCAACAGTAAAACCATTGAAGTGGTTCAAAAAAGGCAATTACTGAGTAATATTCAGAAAAGAGTCAATAAAGTTGGGTATAAAGTTCGGGGGGAGCTAAAAGCAGAAATGAGAGACATAGAGAAGGAAATTCATAACAGCCTAAGTTTTGAAAATGAATGGAAAACATTCAAGGTACATTTTGAAAATGTACATCCTCATTTTTTCGATGATCTTTTAAAAAAATGTGCTACCCTTAGTCAAGCAGACTTACGACATTGTGCTTACTTGAAAATTGGGTTAAACAACAATGAAATCGCGCACATATTTGGTATTTCAGCCTCAAGTGTGATTACTCAGCACTATCGTATCAAAAAAAAGTTAGGTATTAAAGGAAAGCAAAGGTTAGCCTCATTTGTGCGTCATGTTGCCTAATGTTGGCCTAACCCAGTAGATAATGAAAATGTACTTGTACAGATAAGCACCTGATTTTCAGGATACTTATTGGTAAATTATATTTTTTTTACTCAAAACGAGTACATTTTCTATGCTCTTGACTTCTACTTGTACAACCCAATCACTAACATTTGGGATTCTACAAAGCTCTTTTCACTTAATTTTTTTAATCAAATGCAATTTACCCTCACAACACTAAACCGAACACGAGTGCTACCAGATATTGAAAAATATCCTCCTACCCTACTACTCCATTCTAATGAAATGTATTTACTTTTCAGTGAATAAGGTTTTCCAAATACCAAGTTAATACCGTCTGTTTTTTTTTAGTATATGTTTAAAACTTCGTTTGCAGGAAGTTGTATGATAAGCGTTGTTTCACCTTTGAAGTAAAACAGCAAACTAATTTTTGGATTAGATGTGTCAAATTGATTGGCAATATATCATACAAAAACTCAATCAATAGACTAAGTCTTTGGTTTATTTTAAACATATAGTTAAATAATTATAACAAATCTCGCTATTTATTTCTGAGATCATCTTTAGCTTCATTATAGATGAGTATTATTGATATCGTCAGAGCTATGGAGGGCTATAAAACCTATTTATAGTCATCTATGACAAAGCCTGAAATAAAGACCTCCCCTACAAGGACTTGGGTTTGGCAAGTCACAGAAAAGTCGAGAAAGTTATTTTATTAGGAATATTTATCCTAATGTCGATTTGTACACAATCAAACACCTATCTATTGATAGATAGTAGCACCTCTCAGGTTCCACTACTATTTGCAGGCTCAATAGGATGGTGCATATACACTAACTATTTCAAAAGTATTTTACAGTCATGTGCTCCCTTAAAAAGTCAGGACTTTGGGGTATTGTTTTTATTTTGACATACCAAGTCACCACTGCTCAAACACACAAAACCGCTGCTCAAGAAAAAATAAAACACACAATGGATTCGTTGCAGCGTTTGCTAAAGTCTCCGTTGCACGATTCCACTACAGCAAATGTCTACATAAGCCAGGGCAATTTATTTCGGAAACAACACAAAACCGACCAAGCCATTAAAAGCTATTCCCAGGTACTGACATTGCCAAATGGGTCTAAAATGTCCACAAAAAAAGCCAATGCCTGTTTAAAAATTGGCGACGTTTATATCAAAAAGCATCAATACACCCAAGCACTTGAGTATTACAATAAAGCACTCGTTTGGAGAAAACACACCAACAAGCACGAACTTATTGGGATCAACCTATTCAATATTGGTTTTTTGCATAAGCTAATGACTAACTATAGCCAGGCGTTTGACTATTTTTCACAAGCCTTGAGCGTTTTCCAAAACATAAAAAAACACTCAAGGGTAGCCGTTGTTTACCACGAAATGGGAATTGTTTGCCGTGAAAAAGGGGAGTATAAAAAAGGAGTCTCATATCATCAAAAATCATTAGAGATTCACCGTCGACTTAAAAAAATAACCTGGCAAGCTCATAACCTTAATGGTATTGGCAATGCCTACAACCTGATGTTAGAATATGGCAAAGCCATTACGTACTATCAAGCAGCAGCCCGTATATACCTTACCCAAAAAAATGAACGAGGTTTACTGGGTACTTATGGAAATCTGGTCATGTTGTATTCTGATCAATACAATTTGCCTATTGCTTGGAAATACCTTGTCGAGGTAGAAAAAATCTGCGAGAAAACGTACCCTAATTGGATGTTGAGGTACATCATTAATACTCATTATTATATAAAAAACAGACATTGGTCAAAAGCGTTACACTATGCTAAAAAAGCACTCAAAAAGGCCCAAAAAGAAAAGGCAATAGAGAGAGTTATAAAGGCATATCGTTTGTTAGTGACGATTTATGACGGAATAGGAAATAAAGAACAATTACAGAAATACCAGCACAAGCTTGGGCAAATGGTGGCCACCTCAGAAAAGAAATACCTGCAACCCCTTTTTAATCAAACCATTACTGCGCAGTTTTTTCGGGAGGGCAACCTCTCTAAAGTAATGGATTTTGTCTATCAAAGATTGCTTAAGGATGAAAAAACAGGGCAATCATCTGTGATGCACCACGAAGCCTATAAAAACATCTATCTGGGAAAAGTTCACTTAGAAACCAGAGAATACGCAATAGCCAAACAACATTTATTAAAAGTGGTCGCTTCTTCGGCAGGGTACAGGCTGTGGGCGCTTTATTATCTGGGGCAAGTATATCAAAAAGAAAAGAAGTATGCATTGGCCGAAAAATATGGCCGACAAAGTCTTGCATTGGCCAAGCAAGAAGGCAGTATACAATCTATGCTTATGGTTCATTATTTTTTAGGACAACAAGCTTTAATCCAGCAAAACTCCACTTTAGCCAAAAAACACTTTGAACAAGTCGTCAAAATCATTACCAAGATAAATCCTTACATTTATCGGCTACATCAAACATTGAGTTATTATGTAGGAAATGCCTATTATTTTTTAGGTCGTTATACCCAGGCACTCGCTTATTTTAATCAAACAATTGGCGAGGCCCAAACTTATCAGGATGTAATTGTGAAAAGAAATGCGCTAAAGATGCGGGCGCAAACTTTTGGAAAAATAGGCAACTATAAGCAAGCTTTCGAGGATTATATCATTTATAAAGCCATGAGCGATAGCTTGTTTAGTGTGCAAAAACTCAGAAAAATGGCTGAAATAAAAACCCGCTATATTTATGAAAAACGACAAGACTCTCTCAAACAAATTCAAAAACATGAACGCAAAGCACTGAAGGCCAAGATACAAACCCAAAAAGCCAATGAACGCACTCTGAAGGCCAACCAGCACTTGGCTTTGGTAGGCGTAGGTGTATTGGGAGTGTTGATGTTTGTTTTAACTGTGTTTTATCGCAGCAAACAGCGTAGCAACCGATTATTGGCCAATACCAACGCACAACTGCTTAGTTTGGATCAATTTAAGGAGCAAATGATGGGGATGATTGTACATGACCTCAAAAATCCTCTCAGTGCAATTATTGGACTCTCCGAAGAAAAATCCAACCCATTGTTTACTTCTATCAATCAGGCAGGTAAGCGTATGCAAATCCTGATTACCAATATCCTGGATGTGCAAAGAATGGAGGAAAATAAGATGGTACTCCAAAAAGAAATAATCACTGTCAGTGCACTACTAAAAGATGCTTGCCAACGGATACAGTTTGTAGCCAGGGATAAAAACCTTCAGATCCATTTGCATCATTTTCCGGTTACTTATATTGAAGGTGATAACGAGCTTATAGTGCGGGTATTGGTAAATTTACTTTCCAATGCGATTAAATACACTCCCCAAAACGGGGAGATCCATTTGCAGGTAGAAGTGTCCGACGATCAAATTTGTAAAGTATCTGTAAGCGACAATGGAGTGGGCATTGCGCCTGAGCATCTGGGTAAAATCTTTGATAGATTTCAGCAGGCAACTCCTTCAGCGACGGGCTTTATTAGAGCCAATGGCTTAGGACTTGCTTTTTGTAAATTGGCAGTAGAAGCTCACGGAGGGCAGATCGGAGTAGAGTCTATCCAAGGGCTCGGGTCTACATTTTGGTTTACCTTCCCAATAGTGCACCAAACACCCCAAGTGGTTTCGATGGGTCAGGCAACGTCTGATACGTTGTTGGTAAGCTCCAGCCAAAGGATTCAATTTACCTCTCAGGAGCAAAGCCTATTATTGTCGATAGCAAACCAAATACAACAATATCAAATTTTTGAGACAACCAATATCAGGACTGTGCTCGAGAGCATCGAAGAAAATGCAAGCCCTAACCTATTGCATTGGAAAACCGAACTGGAAGATTCGCTTTATACTTGCAATGAGGTGAAGTTTCGGAAATTGCTGCAACAGATATAGCGTAGTTAAAACCAAATGATATTTTCCTGTCAGGTTCTTCAAGGACCTGACAGCTGTTTACCAGAATACTCCCTGATTTTTGTTGGCTGCCCTCCTGGCCTATCAATACTTTTCCCTTCAAACCTTTTCAAAGACGAAAATTAATTTCCTTACCCCGTTGGTGGTGTTTAAGTGAAACGACACCGCCAACTATTGCCCAATGCTGTTTCCTTAAGGATGTTTGTTACTCGCGTAGCAGACCACCTTAGTCCTCCTGCTCTCAGGCAGGGTCGTTTCATTCTCTATAATTCAATAAATCCACCATTTTTTGAGGATTATTAGTTAGTTGCTGCATTCGGGCTTTGATTTGGGTATTGCCATTTTTGTGCAATTCTCCCAACGCAAAGCCTCTTATAACAGTAAGTGTTTTAGGAGCATTCTTTTTACGAATTTTAGATTTATCTTCCATATAATTTACATCTTTGTTCCAATGGAGCCTGTTTTCTATTAACCAATGCATTCTTATGAATGCTAAAAACACTTCTGCTGAATCCACCCTATCACTGATATAGTAACTTTCTCGCTGATATAGTTTCCCCTTTCGCTTTCCACTTCTAGTAACCACCATGCAAACTTTTGCATTTTTCCACTTGTGAGTAAGCTTGTCAGAAAAAGCATATAAGTGTATTTTTCTATGCTCTATTCGTCCTTTCTGACGCTCAGATGTATGAAAAAAATCCAACAGATCGTCTGATTGGTGTGCTACTGTAATACTATTATATAAATGAGGCTGATTTTGCTTTACTTTGAAAAGGTAAGAAAATCCCTTAGAAGCACATATTTCCACGGTCTTCCTCTGGCAATGTAAAGCATCACCTGTTATGAGCACTTCCCCAGGTAGTGCCAATTTGTTGACCATCGCCTGGAATACCTTTGTTTCAGCATCAGCCTTGTTGTCATAAGGAACTACAGAAACAACTACACCGCTAAAAGCTTCAAAAAAGCTACAAACCCGTACATAATTCTGATTGGTCCCTAAAAGATTCTCACAAGTACCTCCAATGCCTTTTCCATCACCACAAACCACATATAACTCTTGTACTGGTAAGCATTTCGTCTGCCAGGTAGAAATTACTAGGCTTAACTGATCATAATCAACAACTTGTAATACCCTAATCACCGTTGAGAGAGAAGGTAAACGAGGCTTTTTTAATGGTAAGTAACTCATCAAAAACGCTGCATTGTCACTAATAAAACGACCTATGCTCCTGTAACCCTTGGCACCCTGAAGAATACTCAGAATACATAAAAATAACACGATACATAAATCATGGCGTTTGCCGGCTTGACGACGGGGATCATCTATTGTTGCTAAATCTCTTAATAATTCGTACATGTAAGGATGAATTAAGTTTATCAAAAAATACATCCTTTATTAGAATGACACAACCCTGCCTGCTCTCAGGAGGAGACTTCTTTGACACGACAGGGGACTCGAAGAGTTGTTAAAGAAACAGCATTGAACTATTGCCCTAGAGAGGCAAGCTTGTTGGTAGACAGTAATGAGCTATCAACCTCCGCATCCTACCGCAAATTGCCCCACTTTTTTTCATTGTCTATGTATTGTACATATTTAAATATTAACTAATCAGAAAAAAGTCCGTTATTTGAGTATATAAAATAATATTCTGAATTGCTGGCATTCTTCACAATATTACCACAAGCTAAAATCAATTGTAAAACTACAAATATCAGGTTATGAGAAATATCTTTTTTGTTATGCTTTTTCGTTGAAAGACCAATGTGAGTCTTACCAAAAACAACGATCCTAAAAAATAAAAAGAGGCTTTACTCTTTTTTAATCACACCCATTTACTTCCGACATAAAATACTGATAATAAGGATATTTAAATCCTTTGCATAGGACTCCTATGCCCGAAAAACAAAGAAGCCTAAGTTTTTGTAACCAGGCAAACACTTTGAAATTCAAGGTAATCCGTAGAGTGGTTTTTTATTATATACCACCTTCGGTTTATGGTCAAAATTCAAGGAATTTGTTAATCGGGATTCCTATGTCAAAACCAAATATTATTCTAATTTTTTAATTAACCACATAGTAACTTACCTCAAAGCACAAATAACCTTTTCAGGTTTTTCAGGGCTTTTCTATTGGCATTGCTGCACCCAATTACAGGTGGCAAGCATCGGTAAAAAGCCCGGAAGAGATAGGGGTAGACTATAGGTAAAAAACAAACATTTTAATCTAACACGTCATGTCAGACACAACCACTCGCTTGGGGAATATCCTGGATAACCCCAATTTTACGAATTTAGCATATGCTTTTAGTACCACTCACAACTCTAGCGGCAGAACCAGTTTGATTACCGCACTGGAGAGTGCTGGAATCACCTCATCGTTAGATGTAACGGCAGTAAGTGCAGATGACTTCATAGCTACCTATGGTACCACTTTTACAAATAACATAGTTAGTGGAGATGCTTATAATGGTGATGAACTAGCCGACGAGTTTTACACAAGTGCTGCCCAAATCAGGAGTTTATTGGTGATGCAATACTACAATGTACATGGCCAAACTGCCTCGGACGGGGCCAGTACCAATGCCCATAACCATGACACCAGCAACTATGAAGGACTACCCAGTTATGCCGATTTGTTTGGAGAAGAAAACTACCTGGAAGTGCCCCACGACGAAAGTGTGCTTTCGGCGACGGCCTACCTCACCGATTTGTATGAATTGACGAAAAAAAGCCTCTCCAATAGTGTAAGTGATGCCGCCATTTCTGGTGATACTTTGACAAGCCTTACCGGGAGTGAGACGGTTCCTGTATTGATGACTAAAGTTGTAGGAAAGGGAGATGACCTTAACGTAACTTTTGACGGATCAGTTACGCCTGATATGTACGTGGCCCGTTTGCGAGGTTGGGGAGGCTCAGTACTTGATCAAGTGGGGGTAGAATATACCGATGGGACTTTGCTTGGAGCTACCCAAACTGCCATTATGCCCTCATATTTGGCAAGTGGCGAAGAAATCACCAATATTACCTGTTACTTTAGTAATAATTACGCAAAGCGTTTAGTCATTAATACCAATTTAGGTAATCAATACCTGGATGGGGGATCAGATACAAGTGTCACCATTGTGGGACCCAATGTAAGTTGGGATACCCCAGTGGGTTTTCGGTTACTGGGCCTTCAGTTCAACCGAGACTTTGGGGTAGATGGCAGCCGTTATGTAAGAGATTTGGGACTAGTGTACGTACCTGAAAGCTCGACCAACTTTATTCCAGCAGTTAAATCTGACGAAAGTACCATCATTGGAGGGGTATGGGTAGGCGACACAGGTACCCTTTATTTAACGGATATCGATGCTGCTGTTCCTCAGTTAGTACCAGTAACTGATTTTCCGAGTGGGGCTTACCCTATATCTATTGAGTACAACGATGGAAACACCGAGCTTACCTACATTGATGCTACGGGGAATTATCAACAAGCTACGGTGAGTAATGTTTCCCTTACCGACGATGCTTATTTGCCTGATACAGAGGTGGAAGAGGGTACTTTGGTAGAAGCAAAAAGTACAGCTGGCACCAATGAGGTGGCCTGGAGTTCGTTTACGATTACCTCTTTGAACCTCTCAGTGTCTTCATTGAGTATTCGTCGCTCCGACTTGGTCGATACCCCTCTAACCCCTGAGGCTACCAATACTGAGGTACCTACTATTCAATTGGTAAACGAAGCCCTGGAATCGGTATTGAGCCATTCATTGGGGGGCAATGCCAATCTTAGCATTAGCAACTACCCACCGGCTTTTAACAAATCGCAACAGCAAATAGGCAAAGGCCTTGAGTTGCTAGGTAGTAGCTTACCCGAAGCCAAAGAGGTAAGCCAATCGCCTACTACCACGGCCGAGGTACCAGGTTGGACTCACTGGAACATAGCCGTGCATGAGTACAACCAGATACTGACTACCGCTGCCTCTACCTTGTCTGCCATTAAAACCCGTTTGGGACTATCTTTGAGCAGCATAGGAGACCTCACCCCTGCTATGTTGATGGCCCAGACTCAGCTGAGCATTGTCGAGCTCAAAGAAGCCATAGAAGCCGGAACCACTGATGCCGAACAAAGCAGTATTTTGCCTTATTTATACATCAACAATCACACGTCTAGCAGCGATTATTTAACCATGACTGATGAGGCCTTTAGTAATGTTGATCTTGTGACCATCGATCGTTTATACCGAATGATTCGCCTTAGCCAACTCACTGGTATTTCCTATACCGATATGCACTGGCTACTCTCGATGAGCAATTTTGAGCAAATACCCAGCTCTAAGGTAAAGAAGGATGCCGATATTTTAGCCACTGGTGGAGATCAGTTTTATGCCTGGATAGCCGCCGTACAACAATTGGCTTCCGACCAATCGATTAGCATTACCGAGGCTGCCGCCCAATTAGGTTACATCAAGCCTTATGGACAAGACTTTGGGGATTACGAAAATATGTGGGATGATCTATTGGATATACATTCAAGGGCTACAGGAGAATGGTCGGCAGGCACTTTGGAAATTAAAGCGGGGAATACTATTTACCCCATACAAGGAACCGATATTGTATATCCAGACCAAGAAGATCATGATTTCCTGACAATTCCAGAGGGGGCTTATATCGAGTACATTGATAGCGTTATGGACGGCAGGGTAAGGGATGTACCCGCTTTCTACATGTTTTATACCGATGGCTCCCTCATTAGCTATGAAGAATTGCCCGAGGGTACCCAAGTAATAGCCGAAAGTGGTTTACAAGTAACATTGTTGGCCAATGCAGTGGTAGATATCACTACTCCTTATAGAAGTGCAGTATGCAAAGCCTGTAACATTACCACCGATGAATTGGATCTTATTCTTGATCATTTATCATTGGGTGGCTCTGAAACTGTCACCGAAGTGGTATATCCCATTTATCGCATCACTCAAGCAGCCCAAAATCAAGGTATCACTATTGAAGATTTCCTTACCTTGATTGCACACCCACTAACGGCTAGTGATGAAGCTTTTGGAACCACCGATTTTTTGTCTCTTTCATCTTCACCATCCGATTGTTTGACTGGTTTTGAAGCCTTGCAGGATTTTACGGATACCATCGCGGCTTATGATGTAAGCATTGAGCAGGTATTGTTGATGTTGGGCAAAGGAGAAACCGAGGACATATTGACTACTACTGAATTAACGAACTTGCTGCAGACTTTGAACTCGGTTTTTCAAACTGCCGACGAAAGTGCCGATAAGGGAGATAATTTTGCCAATTTATTCAAAGAAAACCTCACTGGTGGAGAGGCTGGACTATACTTGTTAGGGATTTTGTCTGAGAGTGGTCGTAGCTGGAGCTATACCATCGATGGAGAAGATCCGGTAGGGCCAGGCAGACCATTGATTCAAAATACTGGAGCTTATACGTTTAGTTCAGCCGTAGTGGGCACTTATGTATTTACCAATCCAGCGCAATTTTCGGAATACCATGAAGATGCTCAGTCGACTGTGGCCGCCATTGCGGGAGACATATTGACTTATTTGGTGCAAAGCGAAGGTTCAGACGATTTTACCGAAACCGAGTGGACAAATAATTTAGGAACGGTAAGTAGTTGGGATGAAGGTTCTTTTGTTGGGCTGCACCTTTATTATACATTGCGAGATGCCGTTTTGGCCAGCCCGGTTTTTGCCATTGCCGACAACACCTCCACCTTATTTGGCATATGCCAGAATCAATTGACGATTGCGACAGCTTTTCAAGCGGCCTATCCCGATAAATTTGGAGAAAACAACACCAACCTAAACTTTTTGGTGTATGCTTACCCTCATTTTGACCAAACCCATACCATTGTAGGCAATGAACTGGGACTTGACAACGACCAAAGTCGAGCGTTGATGTTGATGGGGCAACTCTTGTCATTTACTGACGAGAATAACTCCTATGCTTATGTGTATGAAGTGTTCAAGCCTACGAGTGATACTTATCAATCAGCGAGCGAGGCCGATCAATTAAAATACCTTCAGGCCCTGCAACGATTTGCAACATTGGCCACCAGCCTCGATCTTTCTTTTGCTACGCTGGTGCATATTTTATTAGGCAATAGTGACTTGAGTGCGGTAACCGATGCCGATAATCTCCTCATTACGCCTTATCTGCTCCAGGCAAATCTCATTCCGCTTGACATTCTGGTAAAACGTTACCAAGACAACGAAGACGACATCCTGGCCGCTCTCCAACCTTCTAACAGTAGCTGGATTAGTTCTCTGGTAAATGTGACCAATTGGAACGAAACCGATTTTGTAGGTACGGTGTTGGGCAGTGATTATTGGAATATTACTGACTATGATACCAATGGGGTAACCAACCCAGTAGTTATAGTAACTGCTTTGCAGGCGTTGGCTGACTATTCGCTCAGCAATTTTATCGCTCTTGCTCCTTTGATGGACTTGGTAAGTGACATAGCAGATGCCACCACCAGCGAAGCACTCGATACGTTAGCCACGCAAACCCAGAGTGCTGTTTATGCCAAAAACCAGGACGAAAGTGCCGATAGCATAGAAAACGCCCTGTTGATAGGCCCTGAAGAAGTGCAGCGAGATGCTTTAGTCACTACTATTTTACAAATCTGTAGCACGAGTAATCAGACCTCTCTTGGTAAAATTGCCAACGCCAATGCGCTTTCAGAATATATGCTTACCGATGTACAAGTAGGGGGCAAGGTACGTACTTCGGCCGTGGTGTTTGCCATTTCGGCGATTCAGACCTTGATTAATCGCACCCTGCATGGGTTTGAGCAATCGCTGGAAATCACGGATATCAACTTTGGCCAAACCTGGAGCTGGATGCGTCATTACCGTACCTGGGAAGCCAATCGTAAGGTTTTTCTTTATCCAGAAAATTACCTCGATCCTCAGTTTTTACCCGATACTTCGGAGCAATACCAGGCATTTACGGCTACCCTTACCGGAAGCCAGCTCAGCGACGAGGTCATTCAAACAGCTTACGAAACTTACCTGAATGATGTGGCTGCCGTGAATAAAATGGTGCTGAAAAGCAACTACTTTCACCAGGACGAGGATTTTGCCTATGTGTATTTGTTGGCGCAGTCAAACGAGACCAAGAAGTTTTATGTTCGCTCCATTACTTTAGAGGGCAGTTGGACTGATGGTTTTAAATACAGCAGTTCTACACCCTGGACCGATACGGGAATCCCTATCACCGACTCAGAAGCTAGGGTAATTTATGCGATGGGCAAAGTGTTTGTTTTTTATTTGGAATTTGCACCCGATACCGATGTAGCCATTGCCACTTCTGATCAGGCAAATACTTACAAAAACGTAAACAAAGGCTATAAGCTTAGTATTAAATATACTTATGAAAAACTGAGTGGGACTTTTCAACCACCTCGCATCTTGGCCAATATTCAGTGTCAGAACTATTTTGATATCGCAACTGTAATCGATAAAGACAATGTAGAAGACGGTAAGTTTAAATTGAATGATACCTCTTACGCTCCCTTGTTTAAGACCTCGGGTGACACCAGCTATCCTTACCGTTATCCCTCTGATGCAGAAGAGTTTGGCGAGGTATTTTTAAATGATGGTACTGTAGACAGTAATTATTTTGCTTTTCATCTTAGAAAAAACTTAAACCACAATGTAATCATTGTCCTCGAGTCAAAAATGGCTTTAATCCAGGACCAAAGTACATTGCCAGGTACCTGGGAATTGAACGAGCAATTGAATGTTTTCAAAGAAACGTTCGAGCATGATACTACCGATGCCAGATTTTTGCCTTCTACCAGTGATTATAGTATAGGTACTTTTTATGAGACGACTGCCTATGTAGTCAATAGTGCCGTTGATCTAAGCACTGGGTTTACTGAGGACTCCGCCGATACCTCTATTCCTCCGCTATATAGCAGCAAGACTAGTGAAGATATTGATCAGAGAGCCTATTACTCGTTACTCTCAATTGAGGGGATTGCCTATAATTTACCACAAACATCCACCTCTACGTTCAATTATCGTTTTGCTGGATGGTTTAGATTAGATGATGGCCAAGTGCTTTGTGATATCATGTCGGTAGGGGTGCCCGCAGCAAATACCGACGATGGAAATTACTATCAAGCATTTGGGTTTAGTTATAACCATGGAAAGTTATACTTCGAGTGTGATGGGTCCACAAACTACATTTGCGATATTGACTTGCAAAGTTGGTATTTCATTGATTTTAGAGTCAAGTTAGTTAAAACGGCAGGAGGGATAGATGTAGATTATCACTCAGAATACAAGGGAAGTCTAGCGCCGTTTTATGAGATATACAAGTATGACGAAGCAAACGAAACCTTGGTGGGCATCCCGACTCAAGATAGTTTCAGCCTAGGCTTTGCCAGTTGGACGATCCCTGATATATTTAAATACTTGCTTGGTAGTACCCAGGTATATTTCTATATGTTACCCAGAGCAGTAGGTAAAATTATCAATATGCAAGTGGAGGCAGACGGTTCTGAGATATTGTACCAAGAGGATAGCTTGATGGACTTTGACCTAAGCCATTATTCTTTGCAAACCTCACTTACCTTAAGCACAGCAGTAGATGTGGCTACCTCTTTGTTGTTGATTCAAGAAACATCTGATGATGATATTTATCTGCAAATGATGCGCAAAGACGACAACACCCAATTGCAATGCATTAGAGTAACCTCTAGTACTTTTACTACTTTGGAAAGAAGCTATGCTGAGACTCCTTCCCCAAGTCAGTTATTGTCGATAGACACTCAACTGGCTCCTTATGGTGATTTTGAAGCCAGCTTTGAGCCAGATACGGGTGTATTTCCAAGAGCTTACTGGCCTACCGATGCCCATATAGACTTGATGAGTGATAATGCGTCTTACTTCAGAGAATTGTTTATGTGGACTCCCCTACTCATTGCGAACTTATACAACCAACAAGGCGATTATGAGTCAGCCCAGGATTGGTTGCAAAAGGTATACAACCCTATGCTACAAATGAGTCGATTAGAGGACGACAGTTACAATGCTTTATCGCTGGACAGCGATGTAGATGACAACGACATCTATTGGAATTACCTGGGCTTGCGTAGCAAATACAACAATAGCCTGGCGGAGGAGTTATTTGGTGACCCCGTAGCAGAAGAGTTAGACATTTATGGCAATGCCTTGGGAGATCAAAATGAGGCCATCAAGACCTATGAGGAAGATCCTTACGATCCAGATTCCATTGCAGCTTTGCGCCCAATTGTTTACCAAAAGTATGTGGTCATGCAATATGTACAAAACCTCATAGATTGGGGCGACTACTACTACCAGCAATTGACTCGCGAAGACATTGCTACTGCGTACGAGTTTTACCAACAAGCATTTGATTTGGCAGGCCTCACCGCCGAAGAAGTAGGCGTATTTGCCATGGATGCTACGGCTACTCTAGGGTCAGTAGAAGCCAACGCCGATGTCAATGACTTTTTGGTAGGCCTGGAAGGTCAGTTAGACGCTACGGCACTTCCTACTACCAGTGATTTCAGCGCGAGTCACGTTTATAATGATATTCCAGGGTTGATTTTTGGGATTCCACGCAACACGCAGCTAGAAACTGTCCAGGATACCTTAGAGCAACGTTTTATCAATCTACGGGCGGGCAATGATATCAATGGCAACGCGTTGAATTTGCCTTTATTTGCGCCCAGTATTGACCCTGGTAGCTTGGTAAGAGCCAAAAGTCGGGGAGCATTGGGTACAGTATTGGCCAATGGAGGATATGCCACTGCGCCTAACCACCGTTTTCACGTGCAACTGGGGCTAGCCAGGGATTTTACCCAGCAAGTGGCGCGTCTCAACGAGATGTTGTTGGCGGCCGCCCGAGAAAACGATGCGGAAAAACTTGCCCAGTTATCGTTAGGGCATCAAGCCAATGTTTTGGAGGCCATTAATGGCATTAAGCAAGATCTTTTGGATGCGGCCAACGCAGATTTAGCCGCCCTGGAGGAAAGCATTTCGTCTTCATTGTTGCTCAAAGCGTACTATCAGGGGTTACAGGGGATTTACTCCAACCAAGAAAGCTCCAGCACGATTACTGCACTATTGGCCGATGTATCGGGGATAGATGATATTTCAGATACATCACTTGCTACCTTACAAGGTAATATTACATTAAGTGATGCCAAAAAAGCTTTCTCTCACGAAAGTTGGAGCGACTTGTTTAATATTGGAGCCGGAGCGCTCTTTTTAGATGCAGCGGAGATACACATTGAGCAGGCCCTGGCCGCCTTATTTCCTACTATTTTCGGGTTTTCAGACGGAGGTTTCCATCCAGGAGAAGGTGTTGGAGCGTTGGCTGGGGCAGTTAGTTCTATTGGCTTCAGTAGTCAAACATTTGCTGGTCTGCAACAAACCCAAGCCATGCGACAGTTACGTAGCCAAGACTGGAAACACCAGGTGCAACAGTTGGATATCAACCTTGCCCAAATGGTGAAGCATTGGGAATCACTGAATTACCACGCCCAGTATGCCCAAAAAGATTTGGACTTGAATAATCTCCAAAAGACCCAACATCAGGAGGTGGTAGACTTCTACCAGGACAAGTACACCAATCAAGAACTTTTCAATTGGATGCAAGGTCAACTGGCCTCCTTCTACAAGCAGGCTTACAATCTGGCAGTAGATCAAGCGCTCAAAGCCGAAATGGCCTTTGAATACGAAAAAGGGTTGGAAATAGGTTCATTGGGCATCATCAATAGTAGCAGTTGGCATAGTCAATACTATGGACACCTTGCGGCAGAACCCTTGTTGCATTCATTACAACAACTCGAGCAACGTTACCTCAAGGAAGATTATCGTCGTATGGAGATCACCGAGGTGTTTTCTCTGGCCGAAAGGTTCGTCAATGAAGATGGTACCTATGGGCCTGCCAATAAACCGAGTTTCCACGAATACCTGGTTTCATTGGCAGATAGCAACGCAGATGCAACCCTTAAAACAAGAGGAAGTTTGGCTTTGCCGTTTAGTTTTACCGATGCAGATGACTTTGATACTTATTATCCGGGGTATTATTGTCGCCAGATCAGCATGGTATCGGTTTCTATTCCCTCATTGTTGGGGCCTTATAAGGTACTCCATGGCACCTTGGTACAAAATAGCAATACCTTGTATATAGACAGCAGTGCTACCACTCGCCAAGTAAAAGCGCCTAACAACGAAATTGCGATCTCGTTGGCCATGAGCGAAACAGGCATGCATGGAGGTGGAGATGGTAAATATCTGCCTTTTGAGGGCACCGGCGTGGAATCGTCCTGGACTTTGAATATCAAAGATGAACTTTATGGGCAAATCGTGTATGATGGTGATACTTCCACGACCTCTAGTAGTGGGGTACATATCAGTGATATCATTATTACGATGCATTACACCGCTTTGAAATAAGCGAGTCTCTTTACCTGGCAGGTGGTAGAAGCCTGTCAGGTATTCAAATCTTTTTCCTTGATACTTTCATCAAGGGTATTTTCCTAATGATTTTTCTGCCTTGAAAGTTATTGGTCTTCAGTTGGTTTTGGCCTTTGGCTGTTAGTCTTTAGCTTTTGGTTCTTGGTCATTGGATTTTAGCTTAACTATGGACTATTGACTGACAACTATGGGCTACTAACTACCAACTAAAAAACTCTCAAGGCATTCACAATATTTAAACTTATGCAAAACGCAAATCAATCTGGATCAGCTCTTAAACCCAGTTTACCCAGTGCTCACGGATCACTGGGCGGATACGGGGGCCAGTTCAAGGTATCGGGCTTTACTGGAGCAGGCGAAGTATCCTTTGGCGGACTTCACTACAATATTTCGGCGGGCAATGGCGAGTATGGATTTGGCTTTGGAGCAGCTAGTGGCGGAGGTATTTCCCGGAGTACCCACCGCCACACCCCTACTTTCGAAGACGAACTGGACAGCTTCGAGCTTGAAGGAAGTTTATTAGTACCCCTGCTCGATACTAGTGGGGCGCGGGTGACTAAATATGGAAACTTGGCTCAGGAAACCTACACCTTGGCGGATGGTACCACCACCCAAACCTGGGTAACTCCTCAACTATCTGATAACGAGGGGAGCAACCCTTATCTGGTACGCCAATATCGTCCCCGCAACGAGGGTAGCTATGCCCTGATTTATTATTGGCAATACCGCGATATGGACAACTTGCCAACCAATACTCCTTCCTCGTTTTGGCAAGTGATTGCCTCCGATAATTCGGTAAGTTATTTTGGGGTAAGCAACTCGGCCAAGGTAGGCGATCGCGACGATAGCGGAGCCATTCAGCCCCATCTGGTGTGTACCTGGTTGGCCGAAGAACACCTGGATGCCATGGGGCATTGCCAGCTCACCAAATACCTCCAAGAAGATGCCACTGAGGTAGATACCACGACTCACCCCGAAATAAACCACGTGCACCACAACAAAATCTATTTGGACCGCATTTGCACAGGGCACGTGACTCCCCTACCTGCTTCGTTGAGTCTGACGCTTAATAGCTCGCTGGACACCTCCAGTGGCTACGAACCCGATTGGTTTTTCGAAACGGTGTGGGACTATGGTCAGTACGATATTCTGGACCTCGACAATCAGGCTATTTACACGCCTACAGGTACCTGGACCAAGCGCCTCGACTCGCATTCTACTTTTGTGGGCGGGTTCGAGATTCGTTGCCACCGTTTGTGTCGCAATGTGCTGGAGTTTCACCGTTTTCCCGAAGAAGATGCCTTCCAAATCAGTGGAGGAGATACCACCCCATTGCTGCATTCGGTTACGTCTTATTTTTATGACGAATCCGAAGTGCGTACCTTGCTTCGAGCCTCTCATCAGGTAGGGTATTATTGGAATGGTAGTAGTTATGACACCAAATACACTACTCCAGTAGAAATGACTTATGCCGAGTTTGATCCCAAACCCAACGACACCGAAAGACCCTATAGATCTATTCAGGTACAATTAAATGACGATGATATCAGCGGCCCGAAGATGACTGCTCTGGGCATTACTCAAGATTTTTTTCCCGTAGATTTATACGGAGAAGGCATTGAGGGTTTTTTGGCCAGTGATGGCCAGGATGCTTATTATTACCAACTCGATTGGAACTCCATTTGGGACACTGATGCCGATACTACTAAACTCGGCTCTGAGGAACCAATACTATACCAGCGGGCTTCTAACCCAGTACGTTTGCCCTTTGGCAAATTATCCCAGGGTGGTGGCCAATTGATGGACATCAATGGAAACGGTCAATTAGACTATGTCACCAATTATGCTGGGCAGTTGGGGTATTTTGAGGCCCAAAAAAACGAACACGACGATACCACAGGAGCCGTGGTAGAGGCTTGGGGTTCTTTTACCCCTATCCCACTAACCCCCACTGAGCTTTCTCATCCCCATCGTTTTTTTGCCGACCTTACTGGCAATAAGATCGCTGATTGTGTATTGCCTATGAAACTCAACGGGCAAGCCAAGGTTCGTTACTACCAAAACAATGGTCCTGAAGGATTTGAACCCGCCCAGGAAGTGCTCAGCACCGCTTTTGAGGCTGATGTGACTTCGTTTCACGCTTCCGAAAAAATATTTATCGGCTTTTTGGACATTGCCGGAGATGGTAAACAACATTTGGTGCGCATGGACGAAACATCTTTGGTGTATTACCCCAACTATGGTTATGGCCAATTTGGGGAGCCTATCAGCCTGGATGTATCGCATGTGTTTGCCAAGCAGGAATTTCGCCTTAATCGCATTCATTTTGCTGATTTAGATGGATCAGGCACCACTGACTTGATTGTAGCGGGGCTTAATGGTATTGAGATTTACGCCAACCAATGCGGTAATCAGTTGGCTACCACCCCAGTAATCATTGCTTACCCTGAAGGTGAAAGTTACAACGATTACACCAATAGCTTATTATTTACCGATGTGTTTGGCAATGGGCTTACGTGCATGATTTTCCGCAAAATGGGTCCTGGCTCCCAACAATGGGTGTATGATTTCAATGGAGGGATGAAACCCTACCTCATGACCCAACACCTCAACAATATGGGGGCTACTACTGAAACCACTTACCGCAGTTCAGTGCACTTTTATTTAGAAGATAAAGCCAATGGCATTGAATGGTTTACTCGTGCCCCCTTCCCCAATTGGTCGGTAGAAACCGTTAAAGTAACCGATGCCATTAACAATTCGGTGATCTCGGAGGCTTATCGTTATCGACATAGCTATTACGATGGAGAAGAGAAAACCTTTCGGGGCTATGGGTATGCTGAACATGTCGATACTGTAGAATCTTCAGACAACGCAACTTTAGATTCACCTCCTTCCAAAAGCTGTGTGTGGTACCATAATGGCAATCCTGACCAAGATACCATCAACACCTGGTACGAAACTCTGGAATATTTTATGGCAGGAGAACAATCCAGTGCAAACACTGCCAAAGATACCCAGGCTCAATACCTTACGATTTACAATGTTGACTGGAACAATGTGGTAGACGAAGAAACCGATGAACTTAAGCGGCAAGCCCAATTGCATTTGGCGGGTTCGGTGATTCGCTCTGAGCTATACGGCAAAACCAGCAACGATAGTACTACTTGGGAACTATACAGTGCCAGTATGAGTAGCGAAACGGTCAAGTTGATTCAAGATGTGGCCAATGAAGACAACACTACGGTACCCTTGCTCAATTATGCGTCGTTTCAGGTATTGCCCCGCGAAAACCTGGGCTACCACTACGAGTGTCAACTCGATGATCCAGTGGTAGGTTACCAAGCGGCACTAGCTTTTGACAACTATGGACACGTATTACAAAGCTGCGCTCTCCAATATCCTCGTCGTAGCAATTATACTGATGCCAATGCCGAGGTAGCTACTGAGCAACAAACCCTACGTTGTGCGTTGTCGCTTCAGGTGGTGCAAAACTTTACTGATCCAGCCAATGACTTGGGAAGCGATTATACCAACGAACAATTTTACCTGTTGGGAGTCCCCCTCAAGGGAATGCATTACTACGTGCGAAACCCTTATGCAATAGGTGCTCTAGACGGCGAAACCAGCACCAACAATGTGTTTACGGCGTATAATGGATCCATTTTTTCTTACGAAACCCTCCAGAGCGTTCTAAACACGACCACTACCAATAGTGAGTCTCCCACGTTTGATGCTTCGCTAGAAGTAGATTTGTTGGAAGTAAGTGAACAGGAGTACTATTATGTACAACCCAATGAGGTTACTGCAACTTTGAGTGGATACTTGGAGGCCTTATCGGGGCTGAACCGACCAGGGAAGCGAGGCTTTCTGTTACCCAAAGGTAGCACGGGGGCGATGTATGAAAAAGAAGGGCTTGAGAGTGCTTTGGTGGATAACCAACCATTCTTTACTTCGACCGAATTGACCACCCTGATGGAGACCACTGGACACTACCAAACCCTCAGTCATACGGCTCAAATTGGCGGTACTGATGTCACTACTGAGTTTTGGGGCAGTCATCCTGGAACCTACAGCTATGGTGCTGCAGTCCAGTTTTATATGCTTCAAAGTTATACCGATCCTACGGGGAGCACCAGCACTACTACCTACGATCGTTACAACTTGTTGGTGGTGGCAAATAATGATGCGTTGGGTAATACCTCTAGCATTACGGAACTTACCACAACCTATAGTGATGGTACTGCCAAGCGATCGATTGACTACCAATTGATGCAACCATTTCGGATGTTGGACATCAACCAAAATAGTTCAGAGGTGTTGTTTGATGCTTTGGGGCGTGTGGTAGCCACCTCACATTATGGAAGCTATATGCAATGGGATGATGCCAACAATGCCTACGCAGAGACCCAGGAAGGGTTTGGGAAATTATATACAGAGGGCACGGCTACATCAACTTTTACCGTCAATACCCCCAATTTTCAGAATGGTATTCAGGATATCATCGATGAACCCACTCAGTACCTGAGTAATGCCCAAGCATTTACCCATTATGAACCCTTTGCCTGGATGGGGAACTTCTCAACCATCGATGTTGTCAAGGAAGAAGGCATTGGAGATGGACAGACCACAGATGAGATCAATAATTGGTTACTGCAACTGGAGCAAAAGGGACTTATCAACGGAGAAGGCGCTTTGTTTAGTCCTACAAGGGCAATTGCGGCAGCGATCATTGCGGATACCACTTTGACCAATGACATTGCCCGTGGACAAGCATTATTTAATGTATTAGAATCCAATTGGGACATTGATGACAATGGGCTGGCAAGTGAGGATACTTCAGAAATATGGATTCATTTTAAAATTGCTTATGAGCAATCACAAATTCCTGTACACGTACTGACTACTTCCAGCAAAGATTACCCTGAAACCAGCAACGCCCGTGTGACTCAAGCGCAATTATTAGCCTTGAGCGAAACTCAAGACAATGTAAATACCTGGTTTTCTACTGCGTATGCCGCGGGTTATTTGGTAGAAGAAAGGGAGGCCAACAATGGCCAATCTACTTACGGTCTGTTTACCGCCAATATGCGTACTGCAATAGAAGCGAGTAGTACAGCCAGTGAATTTGCCGATGCCTTAGGGCAACATAGCACGTTACTTCAGGGAGCGTTTGAGGCTTTTACTGATCAAGAGAGTATCTTTAACCTCTACCAGCAAGCCTTAGGTGAACGCATTGAGCAGCATTTGCAATACAGCGATGGTTTGGGGCGCTCTATTCAGAGTAAAATCAAAGCCGAAGCTGGTACTGATTATTATAACTACAATGCTACCAGCGAAAACTACGAGGTAAATCCCAGTGATGCGTCGGCTTTTCCCCGTTGGCTTACCCAAGGACATACCGTTTATAACAACAAAGGACAAGTAGTATTGGCGTATGATCCTTACTATACCGATACCGCCGATTTTGTGACCCAAAACGATTTTAAATTGTTGGGTACCAGCCCGATCAATTACTATGATGGTTTGAACCGGGTAACCCACTCGATTACCCGTAAAGGGCATATGATCGCTCACGCCTGGACTGCCTGGGACGAAACCATCTGGGATACCAACGATTGCCTGTGGTTGTCACCTTATTTTCAAGTCAATTACCAATACTTTGACGGTACCACCAACCCAGTAGCCGTCCCCGATCTGGATACTTATTATTTTGATTATAGTGATGAAAAGCTCGATACAAGTCAGTCGAATTATCACGCTACCGTGGCTCAATCGATCATCGATACCATTCAAAAAAGCCTTAAGCAAGGGTTTACACCCCAAACTACGGTGCACGATAATAGAGGGCTTCATAAACGGGCTTCTCAAAAGAGTGGTTACCAATTTACCGCCAGTCAAATGGTGAGCGATTTGGCTGGAGCAGGCATTACCATTACCAAAACCGAAGCCCAGGCTTATTATGATACCTTAAAAACGGGAGGGTACCTGACCGAACGCACCCTGGGAGATGCCTTATTGGCCGATCAAGAGGTGACCTTAAAAGGAGGAATCAAAGTACCTCTTACGTTAGGAGACCAGACCGAAACGTTGGTATTGTCTGAAGGAACTTTCTTTGCCATTACCTTGGGAGAAGTAACCCTAAACGACGATACTACCTACACTCCTACGGCGACTTCTACCGTGTCGATATCTACCTATGCAGACTCTAGTACTGGCCAAACTGAGACCTTATTTTTATTATGGGAAACTGGCCAGAAACTACCTAAGCAACTGAAAACAGGCAAAGCGGTAGTGCACGAAAGTGGAGATTCTATTACTCTAAACGCAAACACAGAAATAGTATTAAACGCGACTACTACCATAAATAATGGGAGTAAAACTTTGGTGTTGAATGATACGGTATCGTTTGATTTAGCACCGGATACCGATATACTGTATGCGAATGGAACCACTTTTGTAATCCCTGAGGACTCCACCATTGCTCGAGTAATATATGCCAATGAGGATTTTTTAATAAGCGGTATTGTATCAGAAGTGGGATTCTATGTGATTTACACGGAGGGAGCACTTACGCATTATGGTTCGTTATCCGAAGGTGATACGGTAATTCATGAAAGTGGTACGTCTATAACGTTGGCATTAGATACCTCAGTCGAGCTTATCTATGATTCTCTTCGTACGCCCCTTACCCTACAAGCTGGGCAAACCATTACCCTGATCGACAATACCCAGGTAACCTTGCCTAATACTACCTTGATTACGCCAATTGGGGATCAGTTTTTGGCCACTTCCTACGAAGTCTGGGGGGAGATGACAGTGCAGTACGCTACTCAAGTAATGGCGTCATTCCAAAGCTTAAACCAGACCTTGGATACTCAATATGCCTTGCAAATGCCTGTAGTTTTGGCCGTAATCTGGCAAGCCCATATCAATGCCCTCACGCCTACCCAGGATTCTTTGAAAACCAACATCCAGGCAATTTTAGATCAAAACCTCTGGTATGATACCGATTATGCCATTTTGTTGGAGACGTTACAGACTGGAGGCTGGCTCAATGGCAGTAGCCCAGTAACTTATCCAACACTAGATAGCGATAGCATCACCAACGCTCACCTCAACTTAGCCCTGATGCTGGGCTGGGCCAAAGGGGACTCATTTGTTACGACTTACCAATACGATGAATATGGGCGTTATACGCACGTGGCCGATCCTCGTTTTACCAACTACAATGACGAAAATGACTTGATCTTGGGAGAAACCGATGCTTTGCACAATCAAGAGACGCCCTATGTAGGAGCATTGGGAGGAGCTATTACCACCAATTACTGTGATGCAGGGCAGAGCTGGTCATTGGCCGATGTACTGGGGCGTCATTTGTGGAGTCGTGATGCCCGAGGTGTTGCCCACCAAGTGACTTATGATGCGCTGCATCGCCCTACTGAGGTAAAGCAAAAAGCCCACTACACTTTTGCCACGGCGCTGAAAAACCAAACAGATGTAGACGTGACTGGGATTATTTCGGAGACGGGAGAAGCAATAGAGGCGATTTTAACTACTGGGGGTGATTTTCCTGATTATTTGCTAAGTGCCACTCCATCGGGTGACATTGCCCAACAATGGGAAATCAACTACCACAGCACGATGGAAGGAATAGACTATTACCAAATCCTGACGAAGATTACCAATGAAGATGGCAACCAAGGCTCATTTAGAATAGCCGATAAATCTCTGGAGGCTGGGTACAATATCAAGGTAGGAGACAGCAGTAGCGAACGAGACCATACACTTTGGAGTTTTACCTGGATCACCGAAGACTATTATGTATTGGTGAATAAAAATAGCGGACTGGTGGCTTCTAAAAATGCCAATAGTGAAGTAATCACTCAGGAAGCCTATGCAGGCAATGAGTCTCAACACTGGAAAATAAACCTTGGGAAAGCCAGCCAGCAGTATGAATGGGAAACCACCGTATCCAAAATCGCCTATGGAGAATCGGTGACTGATGCCGAAAAGTACAATTTTCGAGGGCAGGCGGTACAAAGCATCAACCAGGGACGATGGCAGGCCACCTCGGGTGGGTTCAACATTTTGGGTTTGCCGCTGAGCAGTAGCATGCGCTTTACCAAATCGCATAAACCTACTGGAAACTATACCATACTCCATCCGCTGGTAAGCTTAGATGAGGTGGATTTGGCCGCGGATAGCGTGCTAAAAACGGCTACCCTATCCGATGATTTATTGGCCTTGTTGCAATCTCAAGCCTACGAACAATCAGCGGCCTTCGATGCAGTGGGCGAACTTCAGCGAAGTATAGATGCGGGGAACAATGTACACCTGCCTTATTTCTACCTATCGGGTGGCGTAGGCCAAATGAAGGTAAATGGAATCAACTTTATGGACGAAGTGGTACTCAATGCCCGTAAGCAAAGACTCTCGATGAAGACCAAAAATGCTTCGGACAATTTGGTGACCCAGTGCCACTATACTTATGACCCCAAAAACTACAGCTTGCTGCAAATGTATGCTTCGCACAGCGAGGAGGATGCGAGCCGAGACGATGAGTACAGTTTGATTTTGAACGGAGTAGACAGTGAACACGCCAATACCCGTCAAAACCTGATTTACACCTTTGATCCGGCAGCCAATGTAGCGGCTTTGCCCCTCAAAATGTATCAGGGAGTAGATGCGGGCGATGGCAGCACCTTGCATACGTTCAAAAACAGCGCGGCTTATGAATACGATGGCTTGTACCGTTTGATTCAGACTCAGGAAGCTTCCTGGGAGTAAAATTCAGATCTGACAAGTTTTTATCCCCCCGCTTTGCGGGATTGTAAACTGTCAGGTCTAAAAAAATGAGAAATTTAAACCTCAAAACATGACTACTTACACCCAAAATTATATATATGATGCGGGCACCAATCTGGTAAACCTCAAGCATCAGCCCGATGGTGGGACTGTCACTGGAAGATATCAAACTGTGCGCACCACCAATAATCGCCAGCAAACTGAGCAATACGATTCGGTAGGCAACCAAGTGAGCCGAGAAGCTTCACAAGACCTCGCCTACAACAGTGACGGCTCGCTGGCTTACCTAAGCTGGCAAGACGGTGGCAACCAAATCACCGAGTATTACACCTACACTTCACCAGGAGTACGCGGCCGCAAAGTAACCGAAGTACGCACACTACTCACCAATATGCTGGTTCAAGTAGATACGGTGAACTATGTTGGTGAGGTAGAGTTTCGAGCCAGTTATACGGGTACCAACCTCAGCTACGATGGCGACCTAGTAACTGATGAAAGCGGCAACGAAGTAAGCCCCACCATCCAACGTAGTGTTACCCGCATAAAATCAGGCCACAGCCAAGTGGGTAAAATTGACAAAAACGAATTGACCGATACCCAAACCATTCGTTACAATGTGCTCAACCATTTGGATAGCAACG
>DMXI01000015.1 GCA_003483885.1 Microscillaceae bacterium | reverse complement strand
TTTGCTACTTACTTTCTCTATTTCAAACGTGCCAATCGTAGTTTTGCAACCCAAAGCCTAAGTACGGAAGAATTGCCACAAGAATTAAGGCGCTGGGGCAACTGGCATTGGAGTCGAGTAGGGTTAGAATTCATCGCTTTTGGGTTAGGGCTGATGGCCTTGGTATCATAAGTAGTTTCAGTCTACATCAAGGTATGCTTCTACCAGAAAAATACACTCAAGAAAACAAAGCTACGAGTATTATAACAGCGAGAAAATCCCTGGATTTATTACCCTTGGTTGGCTGCTCGTTCTTTAAGCAATCTTAGAATTTCTCTTTTGTACCGTACATTTTTTTCGTATTGTTTCTTTTGTAAGCGTTCCATAATAAAAGCAGCCAGCACTCCGCCCATAATGGCGTTTCCCACTTCAAAGACGACTTCGAGTACTACATCAATCCAGAAGTTAGGTGTCTTGCCTTTAAAAAAATAGGTCAATACCTTGGCACCTGCTACCAACATCAAGGCTAAAATAAAAAAGCTCCGAATAATGCCCATTTGTATTTCTTCCCGATCGGTGATCAACTCTATTTCTTCTGGATGTTTTTCGTAATACTTCAACACCTCGGGCGTAATTTTTGGCTTGTCTAACAAATAATCGGTGAAGTCTTCTTTCATCTTATGTTATTAAAAATCAACAATGCTATTTCAGATGCCTTCACTCTATGCAATTCTAGTGCACATTTGTTGCTTAACCTTTACTTCTTCTTCTTTTTTTGAAGTAGTGCATAGTCCTTCAATACAATTCTAATACTCGAGATCAATAATTCAGGGTCATCCCAATGAATGTAATGCCCAGCATCGCCACTATAAAACAGCATTCCTTTGTCTACCGACTGGATCACATTTGTCCAGCGGGCCATTCTATGGCGCACTTTATTTCTAAAATAGGCTTCCTGATCGTACTCTTTGGAACGATACCGCCTGGGCATATCAAACTTCCCACTCATTAACATATGCACCGGGATGTTGGGCAACTTACTAGCACCGATTTCTTTAAATTCACCTGCACGCACTGCCATTAAAACTTGTAGCTCTTCCCGACTAGATTTAGAAGCTTTTTTCCCTCTTGCAACTCGTTTTTGCCTGATGCTTAACTGTATTGAATCAATTTTGGCTTTACTCAACCCTAACCCTTCATAATAATCATAGTGATGTACCAGTTTTTCGGTAAAGTCGGCAGGATCAACAATAACCAACCCAGCCAATTTTTTTGGGTAGTACATCGCAAACCCTCGCACATATAAACCTCCAAGCGAATGCCCTACCAACACATAAGGAGGTTGTTGTTTTAGGTGTTTGAGTATTTTCAAAAGCTTATCAGCCACATTTTTCATCGTAGGCATTTCCTGATCGGGCTCCGATTTGCCAATACCAGGACGATCATAAGTAATCAGAGGGGCCAAGTTGGCTACGCCATTCAATACTCGGTCCCAGTTACCCATCGACACCGCGTGCCCACTTTCAAATACAATAAGGGGCTGTCCTGGCTTTCGTTTTTCAAGTCCTATAGTATTAATCCAAACTGTCGTATCCTCAATGGTAATGAATCGTTTTTGCGCCCAAGCCTGGGTGCTTATCATCAAACATAATAATATAGTATATCTCATGGGGAATCTTTGTGGGTGAATTTAAAGATAAGTTTTTTTGAAGAAAGAAGAGTCCATATAGTACAGAGACAAAAAATAATGATCTTAAATGATCTCATACAAAGTCTACATTAATTATTGTTGTCTCATACCCTCATTTAAACGAGTCATGTTTTTATTGTAAATCACTTACTATCAAGCCATTACAAGTCTACACAAAGATAGAGACTAAATAACAGTCTCCGTAAATTTACAGAGACTTTTCCTCCTATTCTCTCCTCTACTTTTGGGCCATATTACAATCAAAAACAATCGGCATCTTCATCATTAAGCCTTCTGATTTACTATTAGATATTGGCTTTTATTCCAAATCAAATGGCCTAAAAACTGAAGATACCATTGTGTTCTAACAACCATAATTTTATCAAACTTTTAAATAAGTATTTTACAATGAAAAAGCTATTAATAATTGCATCTTTCGGGCTATTCATGTTTCAATTAGCCAGTTGTACCAATAACCCAGAAAATGAAGTAACTCCGCAAAATGAAATACCGGATATTCAGGCCAATACTCAGCGTATTACTTGTGGAGATCAATTGACTTATGCAGACTTAGGAGGCAGTGCCATAGATGTGGCTGCCAACGAAAATTATGTTTTTCGAGTAGCTTCTAACCGAGTAGTGCAAGTATATAATCCAACTAGCCTCAACTGGATTTCTTTGGGCGGACAAGCCAAAAGAATTACCGTAGATGGGTATAATAATATTTGGATTGTTAACCACCGAAATGAAATCTACCGTACCACTTACAATGCCAGTAGCCAGACAGTTTCTGGTTGGGTGCGTCAAAGTGGCAAAGCAACTGACATTGGGGCCAGCTTATCGGGTCGGGTATATATTTTAGGAGACTCTGAAAAAAATGGTCAATTTGAAGTATACCGTAGATCAGGTAGTCGTTGGATAAAAATGTCGGGAAGCGGAAGAAGAATTGCTGGTGGTAATTCGGGAGCCGATATCTGGATGGTTAATAAGAACAACGACATCTACAAGTATGTAAACAATCGTTGGACAAAAATCACGGGAAGAGCTCGAGACATTGCCCAAAGTGGCGGTTCAAACCCTCATCTTTATATTGTGGGCAATACTTCTCAAGGCAGTGATGGTTATGATGTATATGTTTACAATGGTGGTTGGTGCAAAGTACGTGGTATTGGTACCAATATCGCTGCGATGGGTCAGTTTCCTATCTTGACAAATGGTCGCAACAAAATCTACAAAGGGTGTAAAGTGCTCTCAGATGGTATTTCATCTATTTGTCCTTTCTAATACATTCTTTTGTATGCAGCCAATATCTAAGAACCCTGCCTTGTGGTAGGGTTCTATTTGATTTTATAAGATTACGTATCTAGTTCTTCAATGGCGGTTATGTCAAGTTCCTCATCCTCCAGCAATTCATAAAATTCCATCGCTACTTCGTACAAATAGCCTGATCCACTATTTTGGTCTACTAAACGGGCAAGTTGGTCATAGTTGAGGTTTTTAGCGACTTTGATGGCCTGCAACAACATTTTGCATTCATTTAAACCAGTTACGGTATTCCAACACCCCTTGAAATCAAACTTCTTTAAATTTTCGTTCATCAGAAGCAATTCTTTGAGGTTCAAAAAGCTTCCTTCGGCGCTAAACTTATCCAGAAAATCTTTTCTGTTATCCACTTCTTGTTCCACATCATCCGCTACTTCGTAAAAGGTAGCATCATGATGTAGGGTAACTACTCTGGTGTTGGTCATCATGACCCAAATATCGGAATGCACATACAAACCAGGGAAATTTTCTAAATAGCCCTCAAAGGGACGTAACCCCATATCCAAATATTGGCTAACGCCACCCAGACAAGCTGCTCCTTTGATCCTTTTGATCATTACGGTGGCCTCTATGAAATCCTTCATATCTGGGTGTATGTCGGTAATTTGGTATGCTTTGCCCAAAGCCTCATAAAAATCGGCAAAATCTTGTTTTTCGTACGCTTCAAATAACAATCGCGATAGTTCTCCCCGTTCTTTATGTTGATTTACCTCGGCTTCCGTTAATTCAACAATTTCGGCGTTTTTGATCAATTCCTGGATAGTCATAAGATTGTAGGTAAATTATGAATGGATTTGTAAACATGATTAGAAAGTAAATAGTGCTAAGCCATTTTGGAAAAACTTAGCACTTTGAGAGTTAATCCCAAATCATAGACCTGTCGATGTTTAATGCTCGCATATAAATCTGCATTTGTCCAGTATGGATGGCTTCGTGATACACCATTCTATTGAGATAATCTCCTAGCTTTTTAACTTGTCCCACTTCGGTTCTACGAATGATGATATTTTCCAGATCTGCTTCTTGCAGGTCTTTGATCATGTTTAAAAGCGCTTCCCGGTACTTTTGGGCAAAGTCTAATTCGTGTTGTAAATCCTGGTAAGGTAAGTTTTCCCAAGGAGAAGGGTAGTCTCCCAGGTTTCCCCGGTTTTGGACAATCGTATGGAACAAGTGCTCGGTTTCTAACACATGGCGTATCATTTCAAGCACGCTAAAGGCCTCTTCGTCAGGTTTCCAATGCCAATGTTCTTCTGGAATACTCTGCCATAGCTTGATACTTCGTCTTCTGGTTTCTGCAAAATTTAATAAGATAAGGTCAATTGAATTCATAGATGAGATTTTCTTTGAATTAAACATATGATTGCAGCATGTCCATTTCAAAGTTAATGATAACTATTCTCTTTTTTGCATTTGTTTGAGGCTCATTTATAATCTCACGTATCTAATACGCAAGCTTTTCTAATTTGAGCTAGAAATAGCAGTGGGTTATCATCTCAATGTATATCACGTTTACTTTAAAACCTCAATGCAATTGCTCCTAAAAAAGGTACTCATTCAAAATAAGCACCAGTAAAAACTGAGCTAGTGCGTATTTGCAATACGTACTCTTTATTTTAGCATTTATAATGCGGTTTTCTACACTTAATTTTCAAAAAAGAAATACGGTCAGGATAAATAACTAGTACTAGTCATAGTTTCGTTTTGGTGAAAACGCAATACAATTGTTCCTAAAAAAGGTACTCATTAAAAATGAGCACCAGTAAAAATTGAGCTAGTGCGTATTTGCAATACGTACTCTTTATTCTAGCATTTATAATGCGGTTTTCTACACTTAATTTTCAAAAAAGAAATACGGTCAGGGTAAATAACTAGGACTAGTCATAGTTTCTTTTTGGTGAAAACCGCAATACAATTGCTCCTAAAAAAGGTATTCATTTTTAATGAGTACCAGTAAAGGTCTAATGCGAATTTGTAATGCGTACTCTTTATTCCAGCATTTATAATGCGGTTTTCTACACTTAATTTTCAAAAAAGAAATACGGTCAGGGTAAATAACTAGGACTAGTCATAGTTTCGTTTTGGTGAAAACCGCAATACAATTGCTCCTAAAAAAGGTACTCATTAAAAATGAGCACCAGTAGAAGTCTAATGTGAATTTGTAATGCGTACTCTTTATTCAAGCATTTGCAATGCAAGTCTTTCTATTCCTAATTCTCCACTGTAAAAGGAAGCACTACTATATACCCAATCTTCGGCTTTAAACACAAAACCATCCTTTACTGGGTTTTGGTGGATATAATCTAATTTTTGCTGCATCATCGCATTGTTTATCAATTCCTCAGGGTGAAATCCATCTTGCCAAATTTTATACTTACTTCCCCGTTTACCTCGGTTCGCGGCATAAGCAAACTTTTTGAGTAGCCAGAAACGTCTACTTTCTGACACGTGATTTATATGTATAATCAATTGTTTACTGGTAAACTTCTTAAAGTCTCTAATAATTTCAGGAAGGGTGACTTTCCCATTAGAAGCAGCAATCAGGTGTAGGTGATTGGGCATTATACAGTAAGCATATACAACCAACCCTTTTTGTTCAATACAATACTGTAAAGAGTCCAGTATTACATCTTTATAAATTGAGCGAGTCAATAAATCTACCCAATCAATAATAGTGGTAGTCATAAAATGAGGAATCTGACTATCCTTTACTTTGTATTTTTCAGACATAATGCTTGGTTGTTGTACAAAAAGAGTGTTTTTGTTATAAACTTAGTAGGAGGTTTATGGTTACGCTTGCTTCAAAACTAAAATTAGTACGTATGTATTTGCAATTAGAGTTTTCGTAATTTAGAACTAAAATTGATAGTAAGTTCATTGTACAAACCTCTGTCCCATTTACTCCAAAATCGCAATACAATTGCTCCCAAAAAAGGAACTCATTCAAAATGAGCACCAGTAAAGGTCTAGTGCGCATTTGCAATGCGTACTCCTTATTCTAGCATTTGTAATGCGAGCCTTCTTAAAAAGAGAACTCATTTAAAATGAGCATTAGTAAAGCATTAATATTTCCGAATTTAGGGTTCAAAACCAAGCAAATCTTTGCCCCATTTACTCCAAAACCGCAATGCAATTGCTCTCAAAAAAGGAACTCATTCAAAATGAGCACCAGTAAAGGTCTAGTGC
>DMXI01000012.1 GCA_003483885.1 Microscillaceae bacterium | reverse complement strand
CTGGTTCTCATTTTTAATGAGAACCTATTTTTAGGAGCGTTTCTTAACGCGGTCACAAAGCCTAGTAGGTCCAATGTTGGATTCGTGAGCCTGAAAATCGCAATACAATTGCTCCTATAAATGGATAAGCATTTAAATGCGCACCAGAAGGGTTTGGTAGCTTATCAGGAAACAGCCTATGGCCAACAGCTAATCACCAAATGTTAAAGGCGGTAGGTTGCTTTTCACTTTCAGGCCAAAAGTCGAGGCAATATCCATAAAATACCTCAAAAAACACTTGGCAGATATCAAGTGTTTTTTGCCTACTTTTCAAGAAGCTTCGTCATATAAAAGTCAATCTTTGATTGGTAATTTTAACTAAAACTCCGAATTTTACCGCTACAATCAAAAATTGAAATTCTTCAGGCATGAAGTGGTATTTACTGATAATTGTATCTTTATTATTCATTTTTAAGAGTTCCTCTCCCATTGCTCAAAACCAGACCACTGATAGTCTGGAAAAAGCCTTGACTACCATTAGTAATGACTCAATCAGAGCCGATATATTGAGTCAACTCACCTGGAGATTCCGTGATAGTGATCTACAACGCGCCCTGAATTATGGTGTGCAAAGCATCAAACTCATTGATCTTTTAAAACTAGAAGACATAAACGCCAAAACAAGCAATTACATTGGCATTATCTATCGCAATCTGGGGGATTATAGCAATGCTATTTTTTATTATTATAGAGCGCTCAAAGCTGCCGAAGATCAAAAGCAGACGCTCCAAACAGCTTATGCTTACAACAATATTGGAGAAATATACAAATATCAAGGTAAGCTCAAAGAGGCTGAAGACAATACCCGTAAGGCCTTACAACTTTTTATCAATCTAAAGGATAAAGGTGGAGAAGCTTATGCTTATCTAAGGCTGGGAGAAATTTTGCAGCTTCAGAAACAATACGCCGAAACCTATAAGGCATACACTCAAGCAGTATACATTCGCTCCCGAATGCCCAAACAACCCCGTATTGATGTAGTGTATAACCGCCTAGGGGCACTGTTTATTGAGCAAAAAAAATACAACACTGCCTTGGAATATTTGAGCAAAGCACTGGATGCCAACCTCCGAAATAAAGTAAAAGGAACGGGTATTCACGCTATAGAGGTAAATATTGCCCGGGTATACATCAACCAAAACCAACCTGATAAAGCCATTGCTTTGGCTCAAAAAACGCTGGCCAAAGCCTCTGAAATTCCCTCAAAACCTTTGATGCTTTCCAGTTTAAAGCTGCTGCACGAAGCTTACGCCATCAAGCAAGAACATATCAAGGCTTATGAATATCAGCTCGATTATGTAAAAATGAATCAGGAGTTTTTGAGTACCCAAAGTCGGTACCGTTTGAGTGTGTTGGAATCGATTCAACGACTTGAGAAAAAGCAGAACGAAATTACTTTGGAAAAAAAAGACCTGGAACTTTTACAACAACAACGCAACGAAACCATTCTGCGCCGTAACCTGATATATGCTCTAGCCGGAGGTATACTGCTTTTGTTGGGATTGCTGTTTGTACTGAGCCGAAGCAATCGGGCCAAGCAAAAAGCCAATCACTTATTGCAAGAAAAAAACAAACAGATTGATCGGAAAAACCAAGATATTACGGCTAGCATTACCTATGCCCAACGTATCCAGAAAGCTATGCTTACCCAGGAAGAGAATATGCAAACTAAACTTCCTGAACACTTTATTTTGTATCGCCCCCGCGATATTGTATCTGGAGATTTTTATTGGCTGGAAGAAGATGATGGCAAAATATTTATCATAGCAGCTGACTGCACAGGTCATGGGGTTCCGGGAGCTTTTATGACAATGCTGGGCACCCAGGCCCTCAGCAATATTGTAGTACAAAACAAAGTACATTCTCCTGAACTCATTTTATTTCACTTGGATATTATCTTGAGTCGTACCCTCAAAAGCAAAGATACGCTGGTACGAGACGGGATGGATATTGCCATTTGTGTGATAGACCCTGCCACCCAAACAATGGATTATGCGGGAGCCAAAAACCCTCTGATTATTTCCCAAAATGGTAAGTGTCGCGAGATTAAAGGCGATCCGATCAGCATTAATGGATATCGTCAAGGAGACGGCCTGTTTGATATCCAGTTTCATTGTCATAATGTGGATATTTCTACGCCTACTACCTTCTACATTTATTCAGATGGTTATCAGGATCAGTTTGGAGGTACCAAGGGCAAAAAATTTATGAAGACCCGTTTTCGGGATTTATTGGCCAAGATTGCCAGCCAGCCTCTGTTTACTCAGCAACAGATTTTGGAGAACACCTTGGACGACTGGATGCAGGGACGTGATCAAATAGATGATATTTTGGTGATGGGGGTTAAGGTATAGTAAGGATGAGGATGGATAGCTGGCGTTCAATGAATGATTTATTGTTTGTTTTCGGCTACCTTCTCAATGAGCATATCCAGAGAGAGTTGGTCACACCCACTTCTATCGGCATATTGTAGACATAGTTGATATTCTTTATCGTGGATTTCGCCATCGATCATCATTACCTCAATCAAAGACTCCAGGTGCTCTAAACGTCCTTTTTTATCGGAAGGCACCTGAAAATCCATTTCATTGCTTCCAGCCTTAATTTCTTCAATTTCAGCATTGGAAATCCCCATTTTATTGGCAACTTCCTCCAAAAGCGCTTGTTCCTCTGCTACCACCTTGCCATCGGCCATAGCCACAAGGTACAAATTGGTAAAATAAGTAAGGGTTAGTTTTTTTTCTGTCATTAGCTTTCTGTTTAGTTTTTCTTATCGTGAAGCGGCATTCTTTTCGTCCATGATCTTGTCTATTACCTTCTCAAATATACTTTGATCATGGCCGCTCTTATCGGCATATTGGAGGCAAAGCTGATATTCTTTGTCGTGGATTTCGCTATCTACCATCATCATGCGTACAATTTGCTCTAGATGCTCCAATCTCTCTTTGGGGTCGTTGGGCACAAAAAAACCTAAAATTTCTGCATTGTCCTTGATCGCTTCTTGCTCTTCTTCGTTGATACCCATCTTTTGGGCAACTTCGGTAAGCAGGGCCTCTTCTTCATCGGCTACTTTGCCATCAGCCATCGCAATCAAATACATATTTCTAAAAAAAGTTAAAGACGAATCTTGCATATCCATAAGTATTAACAGGAGTTTATTGTGAACGTATCACTTGTTAAAGCTAGAAAAATAACCTTTTTTTTAATAAAAAAGTGTCAAAATTTCAGCATTAACCAATAGTGACAGGAGATAGTTTCAATTTGAGGGAATATATGAGAGGCACTGAGATAGTTTGAGCACCGAGTTTGGCAGATAGACACCAACAATCGTAAAATTATTCAGGAGATAATCAATAACTGGTTGAAAACAAAAAATGTAGTCATTATAGTTGTAAAAACTAAAAAAGGTTTCAACATCAAGACTTGAGCTTGGCTATCGTCTATCCTCGAGCACTTTCTCAATCAACATATCCAATACCAATTGATCACAACCACTGCGATTAGCATAATTAAGACACAATTGATACTCTCTATCGTGAATTTCTCCATCAATGGTCATTAATTGAATAAGGGCTTCTAGGTGGTTGAGGCGCTCTTTCATCGTTTTGGGCACGTAGAAAGTCAAGTAATTGGCCTCTCGCTGAATATCTTTGATTTGTTGAGGAGTGATACCCATTTTACGGGCAAAGGCGTCCAGCATTTTAGTTTCAGCCCGGTTTACTTTACCATCGGCCTGGGCGACCAAGTAGAAGTTGGTAAATTGCATTATTGGGTGGTTATTCATATCCATTTTCATCGTACAAAACGTTTGTGATTGTTTAATATTCAGTCAACTTGCGGTATTTTAGTTCGCTCAACTGAGCCAATTCTACCTACAGAAGTCACGCATTGGCATTTTGTACTTAAAAAAGAAAGCATATTTTGGAGATTGTGGGACACTGGTAAAACCGACTGATAGTAAATAATGACAGCAATAGAGATAAAATACTCCATTGCTGCCTCAAAATCAGTGTTTTCCTTCGGTTACTTTCTCAATGAGCATGTCTAATACCAATTGATCGCAACCGCTACGATTGGCATAATTGAGACATAGGTGATACTCTTTTTCGTGGATTTCACCATCGACAATCATCATCCGAATGAGCGATTCCAGATGCTGAAGGCGGTCCTTCATTTCACGGGGTACAAAAAACTCCATAAAGTTGGCATTTTCCCGCACTACCTCCTTTTCTTGTGCAGTAATACCCATTTTATGGGCAAACTCATCCAACAATATGGTTTCTTCGCGGGTAATCTTGCCATCGGCTAAAGCCACCAAATACAAATTTTTGAAATAGAGGAGCGATTGATTTTTTTTCTTCATAAGTTTAAAAGGAATTAATAGATGTTGCTACCTAATGCTTAGCGTCCTTAAAACAGACAATATCAATTAGCGTAACATCTTTGGATTAGGATATAGATTTATTTTATGTGCTTTTCCATACTACTAGATATTTTGGCTAAAATTGGCTGTGTTCTTACGACCAACGGCACGATCGCCTTTGGTTGTGGAGACACAACCGAAAAATGTCTAGTAGCATGAGATTATAATGAGGTGAGTTCGTAATGAATGGTTAAGGGGGTTGAGATAGGATATAGGGACCTTTGTTAGATCAAATATATCATTTTTTCGGCGATATACCAGTTATACTTGCTCTAATTGCGGACAAAACAGGTCTTTTTAACGTTTATATAGCAGCCATGAATTACCCGAAAGCCTATTTCTACAAAAGAATTGTACAAGCCAAAATGTACATTGATGAGCACTTTGCCGAACCTATAGATGTGCACCACATCGCCAATGAAGCTTTCTTTTCTAAGTTTCATTTCATAAGGCAGTTTAAAAAGGTATACGGTCGTACGCCTCATCAATATCTGACCCACGTACGCATTCAGCAAGCCAAAACGCTACTAGAATCCAATCATTCAGTTTCTGAAACCTGTTATTTGGTAGGATACGATAGTCTTTCTTCATTTAGTAATCTATTCAAGCGTTTGGTCAAAATCACTCCATCGACCTATTTGGCTATGCAACAAAAACGACAAGCACTTACCCAACAAGCTCCTTTGCAATTTGTGCCTGGATGTTTTGCCCAGCGGTACGGCTGGAAAAAATGATTTACTCGAAAAACCGCAATTTTGAATAAATCAATTAATCATCCATCCCTTACTTTTGTCATCAAGTTATCAATCAAACCATACTGCTAGACATTTTAGCTAAAGTTGGCCATAAGGACATGGCCAATAGCGTGGTCGTCTCGGTTTGTGTCTCCACAGCCGAAAAATGCCAAGTAGTATGCAAACAAAAAAGTAGTATGATTTCAAAAATGTCTCACGTAAGCGTGTATGTGCTGGATCAAAACAGTGCCTATGATTTTTATGTAAACAAATTAGGGTTTGAGGTAAAAACCGACGCCCCCATGGGCGAAGAAGGGCGTTGGCTCACCGTGGCCCCACCCGACCAGGGCGGTTTGGAAATTACACTGATGCCTATTGCCGAGGGTATGTTGTTTAACAAGGATACAGCTACTCAAATGCGTACTTTGGTACAAAATGGCACCTTTGGCTTTGGGGTGTTTGAGTGCAAAGATATTTATGCCACTTATGAAGAGTTAACTGCCAAAGGAGTGGAATTTTCTAAAAAGCCTACCAAGGAGTTTTATGGAATAGAGGCTGTTTTCAAAGATGATTCAGGTAATTGGTTTTCTTTAGGGCAGAAGTAACTCTTCTGTTCATTTACTGCAAAACAATGCAAAACCTTTCTCCTATCCAGAAAGGTTTTGGAAACTACTTCTAAAAACGTAAAACCTGACCTAATGCTTGGGTTATGGTTCCTTCATATTTTATGAAACTTTTAGTGCTAATTTAGTATATTGTAATCGTTTATAAAGGTAAGTAAACCTTTCGGTCAAACTTATAATATCACTATTAATGGAAATTGTCATCAACAATTTGCCCATCATTTTGTATGGGGTATCTCTCTTTACCCCTATATTTTTTGGTAGTTTAGTTTTTGGTTTCCAAGCGCTTTTTATTGGATGGATGGGCCTATTTAGTTCTATATACTTCGCCTTGCCTTGGATAGCAAACCTTACTTTTTTGACAAGCTTCTATCTACCTCAACACTTTTTCAAACTAAAAATCGCACTTTGTCTACTCTCGATAGTTTTTGGCTTCTTTGCTCTTGGAATAAAAAAGATACCCATTGACGAAGGTGGTGGTTATGATGAAGTATCAGTTGGTATTGGCTATATTATCTGGATGACTAGCTTTATCATATCATTCATTTTTTACTTAATACCTGGTCCTAATTTTAAAACTAATATTACAAGCTAGTAAGGCCTTTTGAAGATGAACTAATTCTTCCTTAGAAACCTGAGGTACTTTTAGGTTCAGTTACTGGCACTAACACCCCTTGATGGTGCATCAGGTGTTTGATTTGCTCATCAGGAAGATTAAACAAGAAGGCAAACCCTTCAAAAGAAACAGCACACCAAGTCAACAATGAATCAGAGACTACCTAAACCAGCCAATCAAACTCATTGAGTCTGAAAATAGGGATAATGGATTAAAAATCATACCCGAAAAACTACCAGTATTACTTAACCAAATTTGCCTTTTTTATCCTTTATCAACTCCTCTAAAAAAAGGACTCAACTTGCAGCTTCTCTCTATTTGACGCATTTGATAAAAGTGTATGACGCTTTCATAAATTTTATCGGATATCATACTATGAGATATTTTGACCAAAGTTGGTGGTACTCTCACGGCCAACGGCGCGATCGCCTCGGTTTGGGTTTCCACCATAACCGTCAGGCTAAAAAAATAAACACCTAATAATCAGTAACTTATAAAATAGAGTTGCTCTTTCAGATTTGCAATCTGAAAGGGATCTGTTCAGGATTAACTACGTTGAGCTCCCGTTGGTCGGTTTTTAATCCCTGAGTATCTGAATTAAAAATTCAGCACAAGGAGAGTTCAGATTGCAAATCTGAACTAGCTATTAGCTTGACGGCTATGGGGTTTCCACAAACGAAAAATACCTGGTAGTATGCTCACTCCAAACCACGACCTTCTAAGTTTAAAAGCGAAATATTCGCACCTAACTACTGGCTTGGGCACCTCCATTTCAACTATTTTATATATTGACCAAAACCCCTTCAAACAATCCCTCCTTTTGCTTGTTTGTGATTATGAAATATTCGCTGGGATAGAATCTATAAATCATTTTTATACGGCTAATATTTCTATAAATTGATAGCGAAACTAGATAGTATTGAATGATAGTTTTTACCTATATCAATATAAAAACAATAGATAAAAACTATTAAAATATTATTGTATTTTTGTTTTTGTAAATAGTGTATGTTTAAAGTTGCTCCACAAAACTTTAAACATTGACTGAATCAATCTATTATATTAATCTTCAAATTATTAACCTACCGAAATGGAAAACAATGGACATCCAAGCACCAATGGTGCTAGCATAGCTGACTGCCCTTACATGGGTGGCGCTGTTGAAAAAGCAGCTGGTCGCGGAACCAGTAACCAAGACTGGTGGCCTAATCAGTTGAATTTGAACATTCTTCGTCAACACTCTACTTTGTCTAATCCAATGGGCGAAGATTTTAACTATGCTGAAGAGTTTAAGAGCCTGGACCTTGCCGCTGTAAAGAAAGACCTCTACGATGTAATGACCGATTCGAAAGACTGGTGGCCTGCCGACTATGGTCACTATGGTCCATTTTTCGTACGTATGACCTGGCACGCTGCGGGTACTTACCGTATGACCGACGGTCGTGGTGGTGGTGGTACTGGTGCTCAGCGTTTTGCTCCATTGAATAGCTGGCCTGACAACACCAACCTTGACAAAGCTCGCTTGTTGCTTTGGCCTATCAAAAAGAAATACGGAAAGAAACTTTCTTGGGCAGATTTGTTGATCTTGGCTGGTAACTGTGCTTTAGAGTCTATGGGTTTCAAAACTTTTGGTTTTGCTGGTGGACGCGAAGACATTTGGGAAGCGGAGAAAGATGTGTATTGGGGTTCGGAGCAAGAGTGGTTGGCCGACAAACGCTACAAAGGTGAGCGTGAGTTAGAAAATCCACTAGGTGCGGTTCAAATGGGATTGATTTATGTAAACCCTGAAGGCCCTAACGGTAATCCAGACCCAGTAGCGGCCGCCCACGATATTCGTGAAACATTTGGCCGGATGGCAATGAACGACGAAGAAACTGTGGCATTGATTGCAGGTGGTCATACCTTTGGTAAAACCCACGGAGCGGGCGATGCCAAGCACGTAGGCGTTGAGCCAGAAGGGGCAGCTATTGAAAACCAGGGATTGGGTTGGAACAGTACTTTTGGTACAGGTAAAGGGGGCGACACCATCACCAGTGGTTTGGAAGGTGCCTGGACTACCACTCCTACTCAATGGAGTAACAACTTCTTTGAAAACTTATTTAACTATGAGTGGGAGCTGACCAAAAGCCCTGCTGGTGCCCACCAATGGCAACCCAAAGATGGCGCGGGTGCAGGATTGGTTCCAGATGCCCACGATCCGGCCAAGAAGCACGCTCCATTTATGTTGACCACTGACCTTTCTTTGAGGTTTGATCCTGAATACGAAAAAATTTCTCGTCGTTTCTTAGAAAACCCTGATCAATTTGCGGATGCTTTTGCTCGAGCCTGGTTCAAATTGACTCACCGTGATATGGGACCAAAGTCTCGTTACTTAGGGGCCGAAGTTCCTGAAGAAACGTTGATCTGGCAAGATCCAATCCCAGCGGTTACTCACGAAGTAATCAATGACCAGGATGTGGCCGATTTGAAAGGTAAAATTTTAGCTACAGGCTTAAGTGTTTCTGAATTGGTATACACGGCTTGGGCTTCGGCTTCTACTTACCGTGATTCTGACAAACGCGGAGGTGCCAATGGTGCTCGGGTACGTTTGGCTCCTCAAAAAGATTGGGAAGTAAACAAACCTGCCCAATTAAGCAAAGTATTGACTGCCCTGGAAGGGGTTCAAAGTGGTTTTGGCAAGTCGGTTTCTATCGCGGACTTAATCGTATTGGGTGGATGTGCTGCCATCGAGAAAGCCGCTAAAGATGCTGGCCACGACATTACCGTACCTTTTACTCCAGGCCGGGCCGATGCTACCAATGAGCACACCGATGCGGAGTCTTTTACCGTATTGGAGCCTCACGCAGATGCTTTCCGTAATTACAAAGGCACCAAGCACGCAGCTACTGCCGAAGAAATGATGGTAGATCAGGCGCAATTGTTATCTTTGACTGCTCCTGAAATGACGGTATTGGTAGGTGGTATGCGGGTATTGGGTACCAACTTTGACAATGCGCAGCACGGAGTATTTACCGACAATGTAGGCGTATTGACCAATGATTTCTTTGCCAACTTGATCGACTTCAACATCCAATGGACTCCAGCTACTGAAGGAGCTGAAGTATACGAAGGGCGCGACCGCTCTACCGGTGATTTGAAGTGGACCGGTACCCGCGCGGACTTGGTATTTGGTTCTAACTCAGAACTACGTGCTTTGGCCGAGGTATACGCAGCGGACGATTCCAAAGAGAAATTTGTGCAGGACTTTGTGGCTGCCTGGAACAAGGTCATGAACTTGGATCGTTTTGATTTGGCTTAATGCATTTCAATAATAGATGTATATAAATATGAAAAGGCAGTTCGGGAACGGACTGCTTTTTTTATTGGTATTATTCAGACTGAAGATTTGAAAAAGTCAGCCTCCACTTTACAAATCGGACTTTGATTTACGAAACGGCTTTTGTGAACTGTATCTCCGCAATAGCTTATAACCTGGTTTGATTTAAGGGAAGTTTGGGGAAAGGAGGGGTTTCTCAAACCTGTTGTGAGATTAGCCATTTACTTCTTCAATTGTTTCCAATGACTGAGGTCGTGTTTAAAGTTGGTAGCTCCTTTAAACATGTCCTTCATGTTGGTTACTTTATTTACATCCCAATTCCCAATAGATTGATTGAAAGTACTGGCCCCTGAGAACATCCTACTCATATCAGTTACTTTACTGGTATTCCAGCTACCAATGGGTTGATTAAAAGAGGTAGCTTCTGAAAACATTCGTGCCATATTGATCACTTGACTCGTATTCCAGTTTCCAATAGGTTGATTAAAAGAAGTGGCACCTGAGAAAATAGATCTCATCTTTGTTACTTTACTGATGTCCCAGCTACCAATGGGTTGATTGAAAGAGGTGGCATCTAAGAACATCATATTCATATCAACTACGTTACTGGTGTCCCAGTTACCAATGGATTGATTAAAGGATATTGCCCCATCGAACATCCCTACCATATTAGTTACCCTGCTGGTGTTCCAATTGCTAATAGGCTGGTTGAAGGAGATGGCTTCTGAGAACATCAGACTCATATATGCTACATTACTGGTGTTCCATTTACCAATAGGTTGATTAAAGGAGTGCGCTCCCCTGAACATCCACGCCATATCAGTGACCTGACTGGTATTCCATTTACCAATAGGTTGGTTAAAAATGGTTGCTCCCCAAAACATCCACCTCATATCAGTGACACGACTGGTGTTCCAATTACCAATAGGTTGGTTAAAACTCGTTGCACCAAAAAACATCCCCTTCATATTAGTTACCTTGCTGGTATTCCACTCACCAATAGGTTGATTAAAGGAGTTTGCACCTGAGAACATTCCTCTCATATTGGTTACATTGCTAGTATTCCAATTACCAATGGGTTGGTTGAAGGAGCTTGCACCTGAGAATATCTTTCGCATATTGATCACTTGGCTGGTGTTCCATTTTCCAATGGGTTGGTTGAAGGAGCTTGCACCTGAGAACATTTCTCTCATATTGGTTACCTTGCTAGTATTCCAATTACCAATAGGCTGATTGAAGGAGTATGTTAAGAAAAACATTCCACTCATATCGACAATGTTCTGAGTGTTCCAGTGAGCAATTTTACCATTAAATTTAGAACAGTGAGCAAAAATAAAGGCGAGTGATTTTACTTGACTAAGATCAGGAGCGCCTGTAGCACTACAAACCATGTTCCGACATCCTTCAAAAGCCTTTTCCATAGAAGTCCATACAATATTACCCCATTGCTTGATATTGATTAACTTAAGCCTATCACCTTTGTTATTAAACTGGATTTGTTGTAATCCTCCACTGATGCTTACTTGGTAAATACCAGGCTTGGGAAAACTAATGATAGTAGCATCCTTCTCTTGTGCTTTCCCTTTATTGGTAGAATCTCCTATTTCTTGCCAAGCAATGGCATAGGTGCCTTTGCCAGGAATGGTGATTTGGTTATTCTTAGACACTCCACGATTATCAGTCTTCCACGTAGTGATAAATTGGGCCCTGAGAGTGAAGTTGAAGGTAAATAAACATCCTATTATTAGGAGATAATGATGTGGTTTTTGAACGCGCATATTTTTAAATTTTCAGCAAATAAACAGTAAAATGAGCTAATAAACGACTCATTGTTTCCAGTAGGACTTTTTAAAAGGTTAAAATGAGTTTTTAAGGAATTAGTTGGAGAAGGAAGCTTGAAAGGGTCTCAATGTACTATTAACCCTTGAGGTTAAATCAATAATTCTAACAGGCTTTTGATAATTTTAGCTAGTTCGTGGTGAGTTCGTAAAACCACCCACTTCTCAAAACTCCTTTTTTTGTACTTTTACAAGTGTTAGTTTATTGAACTACGCTTTTGTAAATAAACTTATTAAATAGATGTTACTAAAGTACTATTTGGGATCTTTATATGATTCTATGGAGATACCTGAACAATCAATCCAAGTTAGAAAAATTCTATTGAATGCTTCTTCAAAAGATTCGCTTGTAGAAGTAGAACTATTTGACTTGCTTGAAAAACAGGGAGAAATCCATGAAACAACAAAAATCATAATAAATAAATGTGTTTTAATGGGGTTTGGGGTGGAGTATGCAGGTTTATATGGCGCTGATTGGGGAAGGAAAGCAAACTTTTTCAAAAAATTAAATTTATTATTCCCAGATGAATCAGATTTCGCATTTAATTATTGTGATATGGCGGTATTTGCAGGCAGAAGTCCAGATGATTTTTATCCAATTTTAAAACAGGGAATTCTTAATGATAAAGAATACAAATTTTATCCATCAAGTGATGTTTTTGATGAAATTAGCGAAAGTAAATATTCTTTTGAATTTGATTTGCTATTGTTTGAAAATCACTTAAAACCTGGTTCAAGAGAAGAGTTTAATGAAAGCTTAAATGAATTAAAGGCTAAACATAATACTCCAAATTATTTGGAGAAATTAGAAGCAATTAGATGGACGGAAAACTAAAGTAACAGCTAAAAATCGCCTATTGGAACAATAACACCTTGCTTCGGAAGCCCCTAGACAGTGAGAGAAGGGTTCTTATGTTAGAATCTTTTTACTCAAAAAACTTCTGAACTTTCTGTTCTCAATGTTTTCCAGAAATTCAAGAGAGTTCACCCCCCCATTTAACAAAGCGCTCGTTTTTACAAACGTTGGTTTAATGAACAGAGGGGTTTTTCAAATCAACCACAGCTCACCATTCTTTCACCTGTCCAACAGAAAGGGGGATGGGAAACGGAGGTTTTCTCATACTCAATGTACATTTAGTAAAAAGAAAAGCGGTATATTTGTTGAGATTGGTATACCACCAAGCAACATCCTTTGAAGCTTGATGTACTCTTCATTTAAGCTAAGACAGCCTTCCAGACGCAATATTTTTAAGTTTAGCAAAACTACCACATTTCTCTTTTTAGATATGATGAAAATACAATCACTCAGGCCACACAAATTTCCAAAACAAATACAAAAGACTTTATTGCTGTTATGCTGGGTTGGCATATGCAGCGTACAAGCCCAAAACTATGAGTGGGCGCTTGGCATAGGCGGAACAGACTTCGATGCCGCCAATGATGTAGCCGTAGATGCCAGCGGCAATGTATATGTTGTAGGGAATTTTCGCAGCACCAATGTAGATTTTGACCCAAGCACTGGAAACACCGCAAACTTAACTGCTGATGTCATAGACATTTTCATCGCTAAGTACACAAAAAATGGCGATTACCTATGGGCGCACACAATAGGAGGGACAAATATTGATGACGGGTTAAACATTGCAGTAGATGCAAATGGCAATGTCTATATCACTGGAATTTTTAGTGGTACTGTAGATTTTGACCCGAGTGCTGGCGGGATTGCCAATTTAAACGATAGTGACGGAACTGGATTTTTTGCCAAATACGATACCAATGGTAATTACGTATGGGCACATAATATAGGTACCAGGAGCAACGGCATTGCCGTAGATGCCAGTAACAATGTATATGTTATTGGGAATTTTTTTGGCACTTTGGATTTTGATCCCAGTGCCGGAAACACAGCAAACTTAACGGCTAGTTCCATAGATATTTTCTTTGCCAAATACGATACTGATGGTAATTATGTATGGGCACATAAAATAGGAGGTGCTGGATTTGACTTCAAGAATGGATATGGCATTGTAGTAGATGGGAGCGGCAATGTCTATATCACTGGAGACTTCGGGGGTTCTGATGTAGATTTTGACCCCAGTGTAGGAGGCACCGCCAACTTAAGCAGTAATGGGGGTACAGATATTTTCTTTGCCAAGTATGATAGTAATGGTAATTACTTGTGGGCACATAGTATTGGAGGAACCGCTTCTGACGGTGGTGTGGTTATTACATTAGACGGGAGCAGCAATGTTTATATCACTGGTTCCTTTAGTAGCTCCAATGTAGATTTTGACCCGAGTGCCGGAGGCACCACCAACTTAAGCAGTAATGGAAGTTTAGATATTTTCTTTGCCAAATATGATAGTAATGGCAATTATGTGTGGGCACGTAGTATTGGAGGAACAAATAAGGACGCAGACAGGGGTATGACAGTAGATGGAAGTGGCAATGTATATCTCACTGGTTATTTTCAGGGATTCAATGTAGATTTTGACCCGAGTGCCGGAGGTACTGCTTTGTTAAGTGCCAACCGTAGTACATCATCAAGCATTTACGTCGCCAAATACAACAACAATGGGGAGTATATATGGGCATATGAAATAGGAGGCGACGATTCTAATAACGGTGCTGGTATTGTACTGGATGGACAGGAAAACATACTCTTTACTGGACACTTTTCCGAGGATAATGCAGACTTTGACCCAATTACTGGAGGTACCGCTTCCTTGAAAAACCTGGGGCAATACGATATTTTCATTGCCAAATACTGCCAATCAGCACCATCGGGGGCTGGTAGTATTATAAGTTCGGCCACTACAGTGTGTCAAAGCCAGACCGGGGTTACCTATACCATACCTGCTATTGCCAATGCTACGGGTTACGCCTGGACTTTGCCTGCTGGAGCAAACATTGTAGCTGGGGCAAACACCAACAGCATTACCGTAGACTTTAGTGCTTCGGCATTAAGCGGTAATGTAACTGTAAGCGGTACCAATGCCTGCGGAAGCGGTGCAGCCTCAGTGGCTGTAGTAATAACCGTGAACCCTTTACCCGCCAGTGCAGGGAATATTATAAGTTCGGCCACCACAGTGTGCCAAAACCAAACTGGGGTTACCTATACCGTACCTGCTATTGCCAATGCTACAGGTTACTCCTGGACTTTACCTGCTGGGGCAAACATTGTAGCCGGGGCAAACACCAACAGCATTACCGTAGACTTTGGTGCTACGGCAGTAAGTGGTAATGTAACCGTCAGTGGGACCAATGCTTGCGGAAACGGAACAGCCTCAGCAGCGGTAGTCATGACAGTCAACCCCTTACCCGCCAGTGCAGGGAATATTATAAGTTCAGCCACTACAGTGTGTCAAAACCAAACCGGGGTTACTTATACCGTACCTGCTATTGCCAATGCTACAGGTTACTCCTGGACTTTGCCTACTGGAGTAAACATTGTAGCTGGAGCAAACACCAACAGCATTACCGTAGACTTTAGCGCTGCCTCTAGTGGCAATGTTACCGTAAAGGGAACCAATGCCTGTGGAGATGGCGTAGTTTCGGCTGCCTTGGCGGTGACAGTCAGTGCTTCGATTACTCCTGCAGTGAGTCTCGCCTCAGATGCCAACAATAATGAAATCGTTCAAGGCACCCAGGTCACCTTTACAGCAACTCCCTCCAACATAGGAACTGCCCCCAACTACCAATGGCAAATAGATGGCGCAAATATAGTTGGGGCAACCAATAATACTTATGTAACCAGCACCCTAAAAAATGGTGAGACAGTATCGGTAATTATGACAGCAAGTGAACCCTGTGTAACCACCCCAACAACTTCGGCAAGTTTATCGATGAAAGTTGTTAGCCCTCCCGATCAACCTTTCAATATAACAGGAGTGTCTACATTGAATGAAGTGGTATTATCGTGGCAAACCACAGGAACAGGCAACGAATCAGGTTTTCACATCCTCAGATCAATCGATGACAGTAGTAATTTTGTAAATATAAAAACGCTTGGTGCAGGCATAAGAACCTATACAGACATCGGTCAATCCCCAAACACTCAGTTGTACTATAAGGTGGTAGCTTTTAATATAGCAGGCGAAACAGCATCAGCTATACTTAGTCTTCTATCGACAAGTACCAACGAAGCACTGACCAACGTATATCCCAACCCGTTTTCCAA
>DMXI01000520.1 GCA_003483885.1 Microscillaceae bacterium | reverse complement strand
GAACTCCTTCATACGAAAAAAGCCGTATACGAGAAGACTTGATCGTGCGATGGTTTCGCTCTATTCAGTCTGAGGCGCAAGCTGTTTTTTTGGTAGGCGATATTTTCGATTTTTGGTTTGAATACAAACGAGCCATTCCCAAGGGGTTTGTTCGTTTACAAGGCATCGTGGCTGAGTTTACGGATCAGGGAATTCCAGTAGTATTTTTTACTGGAAATCATGATTTGTGGATGTTTGACTATTTTACTCAAGAGTTAGGGGTAGAAGTTTGCCATCATCCACAGGTATGGACAATTAATCAAAAAAAGATTTATGTGGGTCATGGAGATGGACTAGGGCCAGGTGATCATACTTACAAAATGATCAAAAAAGTATTTACCAATAAAGCAGCTCAATGGATGTTTGCTCGTTTGCATCCCAATCTGGGAATTGGTTTTGCCAACCTTTGGTCTCGGAAGAGCCGAGCCAAAAATATGAAAAAGGATGACCAATTTTTAGGAGAAGATGAATGGCTGTGGCAATATTCACGTGAAGTGGAAAATAATAACCACCATGATTATTATGTATTTGGGCATCGCCATTTACCTTTAGATTTAGAAGTAGGCACCACGAGTCGCTATGTAAATCTGGGGGAATGGTTACATTATCAGACGTATGCTTGTTTTGATGGAAGTTCGTTATCACTACAGGCGTTTGAAAAAGAAATACCTGCCATACATTTAGAGCAACTTAAAAGCTAATCTTATGCGAATACTGAACAAACAAATAGAGGAGGGTAACTTTATGAAACGAATCTGTATTTGTTTGTTTTGGTGCCTTTATTCTATATGTACCCACGCACAAACTAATTATACCCTCGAAAAAAGCATTTCTCTTAAGTCGGTAACCGCCGCTGCCATAGATCAAAAAAAACATCTATATATAGCCGATAGTGATGGGAACGTAGTACAATATGACTCGCTTGGCAAACGCTTATTGGTTTTTTCTCCAGATAAAATAGGAACAGTTACGGCGATGGCTGCTTCCCAGACCATGCGTTTATTTGTGTTTTACAGAGATTTTCAAGAGTATGTCATGCTCAATCGTTTTTTGGATCAGACCAGCCGGCAAAAATTTGAGGTAGAAGAAATTGGATTTGTGAGGTTAGCCACTTTGGCCAGTGACAATAACCTCTGGGTGTTTGACGAAAATGATTTAAGTATAAAAAAATACAATCCACAGGTAAATAAAGTCATTGCAAAAGTCGCCTTGGACTTAATGTTGGGGAATCAACCACACGAAGTTATTTATTTGAAAGAATATCAAAACCTGTTGTATTTGGTAGATAAAAACTCAGGTATTTGGGTGTTTGATAACCTGGGTAATTTCAAGAAAAAGCTTGTTTATAAAAATATTGAATGGTTTACTGTGGTGGGTAAATTTATGTACATCATTCAAGGTCAGAAAGTGAAGCAATTGAGCTTATACAGCGCTTCTGAGCAAGCAAAAATATTGAAGATTGATGGAAAAGAGCTTTTAAAAAGCAACTCACAACCTTTTCTTTTTATAACCAACAATCGACTATACCACATATCAAACACCCAATTGAACATTTACCGTGGTACTCAGCAAAAATAGGATACAAAAAAAGGAGCCTAAGCTCCTTCCATAAGTTAAATTATTAATTGAGTTGAGTTATTCTATTCTCCTCCACCATTGCCACCGCGATTCCCACGTTGTCTCCTACGTTCCATTCTTCTACGACGGCGAGCTTCCTCCATTTTCTTAAACTTTTTCCATTGTGCTTTATTCAAGGTTTTTTTCACCCCTTTTTGATACTTGATGCGAATATCCGTCATTTCTTCACGCATCATCTGGCGATCATCGGCATATTCTTTTCGAGCAGCCCTCATTTTTTTCCACATCTTACGATTCAGCTCTTTCAACTTAGTTACTTGAGTATCATCTAAGTTCAGGGTGTCCTTCATACGAGCCATCATCTTATCCAGACGAGCTTCACGTTGTTCGGGAGTCATATTACCGCGGCGACGGCGTCGTCTAGGTTCTTCCTGGGCCAATAAATCATTGGCAAAGAATACCCCCAATAAAAGGAGTAAGGTTAATTTAAGGAGGTTACGGTTCATAATATTTTGTGTTTGGAGTTTCAGTACAAAACTATTAGACCCTCAGGATGTTTGTTTTATTCCCTAAGAAGTAATTTTTTTTTGAAAAAAAATCTTATTACTTAAGAAGCCTTTCGCGGTGATGATTTTTGGAACCAGTAGAGGATTTCGGTTGCGTCAGCCTAGTTTAGCCGAAAAGGCAGAACTCACCTGCGGTTCGGTTCGGCCTTAATTTGTGGGCGTTAAGAATCTGAGTAGAGTAGCCGTTAAAAACTTTTCACTTGTTTGAGCCGAAGGCGAGCTTGAAAAGTTTAGGCGAAACGAAACAGATTTAGCCAACACAAATTACAGCCGCGGGGTTTTTGTTACTTTTTTACCTGGAGAAAAAAGTAAGAAGCGAAAAAAACTGAGCCATCCTATTTCAAATATAATATTGATTACTGTTATATTTTTCAACTTTTGAATCTGCGTAACATCAGTTACTTAATTTTTACGGGTAGGCCAGACACCATCAGTGTGGCATATTGGGATTTTTGGGCAATGTATTGATTCATCCAACCCTGTAAATCGGTAAACTTTCGACCTGCTTCACTTTCGGCATGTAGCCCCATCCCAATTTCATTGCTGATAATAATGAGGGTAAAATCCTGCGTAATTAAACAGTCAAACTCCGCTTTGGCGGCATCCAATGACTGCCCTACATCGTATTTGCTGTCACTAAAAAAATTGGTAAGCCACAAAGTCACACAATCCATCACTACTACCTTTTGATGCAAATCAAGCTGGCTTACATGTTTTTCTTCTTCAATATTGGTCCATCGTTCGTCGCGGTCGGCTTGATGGCGCTCGATACGTTTTCGGTGGTCAGCATCCCAAATACGGGAAGTGGCTAAATATACAGGGGTATTGCTGAGTTCAAGTGCCAGATTTTGGGCATAACTGCTTTTGCCCGAACGTTGACCTCCTGTGATATAATAGATTGTTGCTGCCATATCTTATAGCTTTCCCTTGGCTTTTTTGAAACCATATGGGCAATGTCTACAACCACTTTTGCAGCAATGGCCTCTATCTTTGTGGTATTTTTCGGTAAACACATACAAGCCATTTTCAATGTAGTAATCTACATTTTCGATCAATGTTTTTTTCATGTCTTTTCTTCAGATTGTGATTTTTCAGAAATTGTGTGTAGAAAGGTCTCTTAGTTTTGAGAAGAAGGGAGTTTTTGATAATACACAAACTCATGATCAGGTAATAAATCAGGGTGTAAAATCTTAACCATATCGGCCAGTACCCAATCGGGGTGCACCACACTATCGTTGAAGAATACATTGACCCCTTGATTGGTGGTTTTTTTGTTACTGTTGTAGATTTGTTGTTGTTTAAAAGCTTCAAAGTCTCCAAAACGAGCATCACGATCCTTCACGTCCTGTAAGGATTTGATCGATCCGTTGATGAGCCAAAAATTCGCCTTAAGAGCTTTACCATATACGGCTTCAAAATCCAGCGGCATAGAACCTACCCCTTTTTCATCTTTCCAGTAATAATCGGCTCCGGCATCTTTTAGGTATTTGCCCACAAAACTGCCTCCTCGTGGCATATACCAAGTATCTTTGAAAGGAAGCCCTACCACTACTTTAGGCTTCTCAGTGACTTTTTGCGTCAACGATACGAGTCTTTGGTAAGCTTGTGCTATCTTGTCAAATTTGGTATTGGCTTCTTGTTCTAAATTATAGAATACCGCGATAAACTTAAGCCATTCGGCTCGCCCTAGAGGCGTTTTCTCGAGCCATTCAGAATTGATCACCAGAGGAACTCCAGCACTAATAAGCGCTTGGTATTGTTTGTAAGCATTGGTAGCCATACCACTGGCCATTACCATATCGGGCTGGGCAGCTAAGATTGTTTCGTTGTTGATTTCCATCCCAGTACCTGCCACTACCAATTGCTTTTTCTGATGCTTAGCCAATAACGTAGCATTGGTCAGGTATTGAGGAGTAGATACCCCTTGCACTGAATTGATTTGCCCCAATTGCTGGATAAATGCCACATGAGTATGTGACAAGGTAATGACCTTACGAATAGGTATCTCGATGATTTCGCTTTTCTTAAAACCTTTAGGAGCAGGGGTGCCACGTTGTACCAGTGCATACTGCATGCCATCGTCAGCATCTTCAAAAGGTTTAAGCAGTTTTACGACCTTATAATTGCCGTGGTACTCCACCTGAAAGTTACGAGCGTGCTTTACTTTAACCTGGTGTTTAAAATAATTTTTGGAAATGCTCTGAGTAGAATCAGTATTGTTTTCTGCTTGGTTTTGATTTTTGGAGTGATTGCAACCACTCAATGATCCCAAGGCGCATCCTGCCCATATCAGGCAAAGAAGCTTTACTAAAGTGTGTTTTCGCATGATGTTAAGACTTTTCTCCCGAAAGTATGGTAACTAAAATGAATATTAAGGTAGGTCTTCTGACTTCCCTCATTTGGTACACCTTCCCGTTTTACAAAACAGTGGTGTATTGTACCAAACCAATAAGTGAGGGTTACAGCAGCGGGGACTGTTCAGGATTTGCACCTGATTCCCTATTAAGAAATGACATTTTCACCTTAATAATGCAAAGTAAGCAGGAAAATCTAAGGATATCAAACAAAGATCAAGGGGGAGAGATAAAATGTTGTTTTTTGAAAAAATCGAGTGGTCAGCTCCATCTTTATAAGACAACCCTAAAGTAAAGAGTTTTAGTAGCAAGATCATAGGTCAAATACATCAAGTATTCTTAGTAATTGTTGGGTTTGTGGGGTATCCTGTTCATTTTATTACATGCGTACTTAAATGAATTATATTAGAAATTTCTTGAAATCTACTGTTATAAAACAAGCCTTGTTTTTGTTGATAATCAGTGCTTTATGCTAACTTTTCTGCTGCAATATTTTAGTGTAAAAAGAAACTGATACTTAAATAACATGAGACTGATACTTTAATAACATGAATAAATAAGGTAAAACTTTGTGATTACAGGAGTGCAAGTGTATTGTATAGGAAAAACTCACTACATAACGAAATAGATCATACTAAACCTCCCTTTACTTTTTAGTTTATAGCTGTATAAACCAAAAATTACTTAACCACTTATTATTATTTTTATGAATAAATTAACCCTCTACAGGCAATATTTGCTTGTAGCACTAGCTGTTCTATGCGCAAAATTATCGAGTGCGCAAGTCAATTCTGGAGGAAGTCACTCCACTCAAAATCATCAAAAACAAGTCATAGGTTATATTACTAATTGGGATGCTTGGAAAGACCAAAGCTATGGTATTCCAGCTAAAGGAACCTTTAATCACTTAAACATTGACTATTCACAATATACTATTTTGAACTACTCATTTTTTGGTGTGGCTCAAGATGGTTCTTTGCATGGAGGTGATTATCGAAACAAACAAATTCACGAACCTGGTGCTATTCAATCCCCTGCTCCTTTATTGCATACAGACCCTTACAGTAGTTGGGATTTACATATGCTGCTGGGAGAGTTAGAACTGGTACAATGGATTAGTGCTGAGGCAAAAACAAAAGCAGAAGCTCAAGGATTCGTCGTACAGGAAGGGGGGAGCACCTGGAGTCACCCTGGTTGGGGAATTAGCAATCAACCATTACCACTACCCCTCAAAAAAGAGGGTGGAGCTAAAGGTTTGCTTGATTTGGCTCATGAAAAAGGAGTCAAGGTGATGGCCTCAATTGGTGGCTGGAGCATGTCTAAACATTTTCCAGAAATGGCTGCCGATCCACAAAAACGCCAAAAATTTCTGGCCGATTGTGAGCGTCTAATTCGTATGGGCTTTGATGGTATTGACCTGGATTGGGAGTTTCCAGGGCCTTTTGCTGGAATGAATTTCACTGGTTCTGTTGCGGACTATAAAAACCTAACCACCTTGGTAACGGAACTTCGTGCTCGTTTGAATAGCATTGCTTCTGGAAAATTATTGGCGGTTGCGTTATCTGGCGATCCTGCCAAATTGCAAAACATCGAGTGGAATAAACTGACTCCTTTAGTAGATCACTTTGGTATTTTTGGTTACGATTATAACGGAGGTTGGTCGAATAAAGCAGGGCATAATACCCCTTTATATAATTACCCAGGAGCAGAACACCCTAGTTTCAACTGGAATAGTACCATACAAACCTTGGTACAGTTAGGAGTACCCAGAAGTAAAATTAATATGGGAGTAGCAGGTTATGGCCGAGGAGTAGTTACACAAGGGGCAGCAAGCCTTCATGCACCTACTAAAAAGGTCAACCGATTTGTAAGTCCAGATGGAAATGTATCTACCGCAGCAGATTTTACCAATTGGGGAAAGTTTGATGGCACTCCTTTTTATTATTACATCGTACAACAAGCTTTGAAACCTAATAGTGGCTGGACACGCCATTGGGATAGTGAAGCCAAGGTGCCTTATCTTACTAAAGGGAATTTCTTTCTTAGTTATGATGACGTAGAATCCACTGAACATAAAGCAAAGTTTGTAAATGATCAACAGTTAGAAGGAGTAATTGTATGGACAGTGTATGGTGATTTGCAAATGTCGGGTGCTGCTGTATCAAAAGGAAGCCACCTCAAGTATGTGGCTAATACTCGTGCCCCTTTAATAAATACCATCAATAGGGTTTTTGCCGAAGGTAGTGGCGGTAATGGAGGAAACATTGCTCCAGTAGTTGCCCTTACTCAACCTGAAAACAATGTTCAATTCGACTTAGGTCAAAGTATTACCATTGTTGCTAATGCTTCTGATACTGATGGTTCGGTAAGCAAAGTCGCTTTTTATGCAAATAATGCATTACTAGGAGAAGATGCTACTGCACCTTATAGTTTTAACTGGTCAAATGCAGTGAAAGGCATCCACGCTATTAAGGCCATTGCTACCGATAATGAAGGGAAAACGAGTACTTCAGCAATTGTAAATATTGAAGTAAAAGAAGAGGCTTCTGGAGGGGGAGAGTGTAATGGCATACCTGCCTGGGATGCCAATAAAGTATATGCAGCGCCAGGCAATGAGGTGAGCTACCAAGGAAAAAAATACCGTAATAAATGGTGGACAAAAGGAGAAAGCCCTACACAAGTGATGAATGCGAATCCTTGGGAACTGTTGGGGGATTGTGGTGATGGAGGCAATAATAGTGGTTCTTTGAGTATTACTGCGCCTACCGATAATAGTGAGATTATTGCTGGGCAACCAGTAAACGTCAAAGCTGAATGGACGGGAGATCCTGGTTCTGTGGCAAAGATCGTCTTTTATGCTAATGGACAATTATTAACGGAAAAAATGAGTAACCCTTATGCATTTTCCTGGGGGAATCAGCCTGTTGGAGATATAGTACTGTTGGCCAAAGCACTAGATCAAAATAATTCAGAATTGGCTCGTGCGCAAGTAACAGTAACCGTGAAAGACAATGGTTCGGGAAGCGGTTGTGTTGGCATACCTGCCTGGGATGCTAATCAAGTATATGCAACTTCTGGTAATGTAGTAAGTTTTCAAGGCAAAAAATACCGTAACAAGTGGTGGACAAGAGGAGAGAGTCCTACTCAGCCAATGAGTGCGAACCCTTGGGAACTTTTGGGTAACTGTGGAGGTAACGCTAATCAGGCACCTACTGTAAATATTACCCAACCTACCAACAATAGCAATTTTGTTCAAGGACAAACTATCCAAATCAAAGCCAATGCTCAAGATAATGATGGTAATGTTGTTAAAGTAAGCTTTTATGCCAATGATGAATGGTTGGGCGAAAGTTTCAATGCCCCCTATGAATTTACCTGGAATAATGTAGCCTTGGGCAATTATCAGTTGAAAGTAATTGCTGAAGATAATGAAGGAGCCACGGCTACATCCGCCCTGGTAGCAATTACCGTCGCTGAAAAGTTGAATCAAGCTCCTGTGGTAAACATTACATCACCTGCCAATGGCACTCAACTTCCTTCTGGTAATCCAATTAACATTGCTGCGAATGCTTCAGATAGCGACGGTTCAATTGCAAAAGTGGAGTTTTTTGCCAATGGACAAAAACTGGGAGAAACGACTACTATGCCTTACCAGTTTGACTGGAACAATGCGATAGATGGAAACCATCAACTGACTGTAGTAGCTACTGATAATGAGGGCTTAACGACGACTTCTGCTGCACATACTATCACAGTAGGCGAAGCCACTCCTCCGAATAATTCGTTACCTAAACATATCGTAGTAGGTTATTGGCACAACTGGAATGCATTTGAGGCTCCTTATATGAGATTGCAAGATGTACCTACAGGATACAATGTAATTTGTGTGGCTTTTGCCATACCAGCGTCTCATACTGACATGACCATGACCTTTACACCAGCAGAGGTATCCAAAGAAGCTTTTAAAGCCGACATAAAAGCAGTTCAGCAACGAGGTACTAAAGTACTAATATCTATTGGAGGAGCCAATGCACCAGTGGAGCTAAAAACTGATGCTGATCGTGAAAAATTTATTACTTCTATGCGCACCATCATTTCCGAATATGGCTTTGATGGATTAGATATTGACCTAGAGGGATCTTCTGTTATTCTAAAACCAGGAGATACTGACTTCAAAAATCCTACTACTCCAAAAATCAAAAACCTAATCTCTGCTACTCGTACATTATGCAACGAGTTTGGCAATGACTTTATATTAAGTGCTGCTCCAGAAGTACAATATTTACAAGGAGGGTTTGCCAATTATGGGACAGCTTTTGGAGGGTATTTACCAGTGATTCATGCATTGAGAGATAAACTTACTTATGTACATCCACAACTGTACAATACTGGTACTCAATTTGGAATGGATAATCAGATTTATGGGCAGTCTACAGCTGATTTTATGGTAGCCATGACCGAAATGTTGATGCAAGGGTTTCCTGTGGGACGTAATGCCAATAATGTATTCCCTCCATTGCGTCAAGATCAAGTAGCTATTGGTTTGCCTGCCAGACCATCTGCTGCACCAGCAGGAGGATATTTGGCACCTGTTGAAGTGCACAAAGCATTGAACTACCTCATGAAGGGAGTTTCCTTTGGAGGTAATTACCAGCTTCAAAAAGCCGACGGTTACCCTAATTTGAGAGGACTGATGACCTGGTCTATTAACTGGGATAAGTCTAATGGGTATGAGTACGTAAATAACCATCATACATACTTTAACAACCAGAGAGCGCCTCAAGCACAAAAAGCATCTTCAATACAATTGTCCAACTTCCCTAATCCAGTGGAATACGCTACTACAGTTGTGATGGAGGTGAATGCTGAAACTGCAACCTCAGTTGTAATTTATAACCGTTTTGGTAATAAGGTAACTACAGTAAGCCCCCAGCAAATATTGAAATCAGGACGCTATACATTCACAGTTGATATGAGTAATTTATCTGCAGGTTTGTATTATTGCTCAGTAGTTAGCCACGGCGTAGTAGTAAAATCAGTGAAAATTGTGAAAAAGTAAACTTAAAGGTTACAATTAAGCCAATAAGTTGTTTGTGAAGTATAAACAATGGCTATGTAGTAGCTGATTAGATTCTGACGACCTAAATTACTCTGGTAAAGGGTAAGGTCTTGGTCAGACTCAATATTTAACAAAGCCCAACCCAGGCAAAAGGTTGGGCTTTGTTTTTTAGACTTAGTCACTGTTAGGAGTAATCCAAAGAATGACAAACTCAAGGGATTATTTACGTTTAGGGCGTAAATCGCGGGCTTTGATTTTATACTGCCACATTTCTTTGCCTTTATTATCCATTACTTTGATAGTAAGCACCCGGTCCAAACGAGGACCAGCAACCTCCATCAAAGCAAAATTGCGAATGCCCACATACGTATTAGGTACTCGAATCGTATTTTTCTCTTTTCGAGCCCTCTCACCAGCAGAACCAGACGTAAAGGGAGAAATGGTAACATCATATAAAGGATAGTTGGTGCCCTCAGTAAGCTTACTCAATTCGGTATGATGGCGGTCTCCCGTCAAAAATATTACCCCAGGAATATTGGCATCTTTAATGGCTTTGAGAAGCTTTTTTTGCTCTGCTGGGTAAGTCGAATAGTTTTCAGCCCAGCGAGATTTACTAAAATCCTTATTGTTTAAAACCTGGCTTCCAATGACTACAAACTTAAAACTGGCCCGACTGTATTTCAAAGCCTCAATCAACCACTCAATCTGATGGTCGCCCAACAGTTGAGGGGTGTTAAGTTTGTCATCAGGCGATGAGCGAAAGTAGCGGTCATCCATCATAAAAAATTGCACATCATTCCACGCAAACGTCCCACTGATGCCCCCCGCGACACCGTAATTAGGATTTCCCCAGAATAACTTAAACATTTCAGTAGTCAATTCTTTATTCCAAAAAGAAGCATCCGAGTTATCAGGGCCAAAATCGTGGTCATCCCAGGTAGCGTAATGATGTACCCCTCCCCACAATGCTTGTAATTCAGGCAAAGATCGAGTATGCGTATAACGGTGGATAATACCCGTACGAGAGTTCCAGTCTACTTCTCTTAGATAGATATTATCACCACCCCAAACCATAAAGTCAGGCTTTTGATCTGCAATAGTTTTAAATATGAAATATTCTCCACCATAAGGACGCCCAGGGCGATCTACCTCTTTTTCATTGACAAAAGTACAGCTTCCAAATGCAAACTTAAATGGGGGAGGATCAGTACGGTATTGCCATAAAGTCTGGCTTTGAAACCTTAAAGGATAAGGTCGTTTTACCAATTGATCATTAATGTATAACTCATAATTATATTTTTTGCCCTGACTTACCTCCGCTACGATTTTAGCTACAAAACCCATTTTTTTGGTAGTCGTCATCGATTCAGTAGTAAGTTTCTGGGTGGGTTTTTTCACCTCCCAATATTTAAAGTGCACCTTGGCAGCTTTTTTTGTTTGCACCCATAGTAATACTTCCTTCATCGTAGAATATCCCACCATTGGGCCTGATTGCAACAAATTGCTTTGGGCCTTTACCTGACCAACAAGGAGACAACAGGCAAAAACGAACCAAATGTTTTTAGAAATCTTCATAAAAGCAATAATTAAAAAAGACTAGATAACTTCAATGATCAAAAATAGCAATTTACCAAAAGGTAGCGTGGTTAACATTTAACAGTAAACAGGCACTCAACTCATTAAAAGCTAGTAATCAGGTAAATAGAAGCATTTTAGAGGGCTTTATTTTTTTGTTAAGAAATAAAAGATATGTTAAGATATACTACAAGGCATAAAAAAAGAGATGACAACAAGCGTTGTCACCTCTATTGGTCATGTGTTAGCAAACACCTTTCGTAATCACATGTTGTTTTTATAATGGTTTATTCAATGGTTATATAGTTTGCATATAAATGTGCTATAAGCAGTACAGCTCCAGGTAGGCGAGACGTGGTTTTCAGCCTATCTTTTACTTGCATATTAACTTATTAGAAAGTGATTATTCAAATTTTTGCTACTAACCCTATGAAAAAAGCGCCATTTTAAGGCAAAAATTTCAAATATTATAAAATCTAATTTATCAAAGTGGCGTTTTTAGACTATACTCTATTTGATTTTACTCTAAAATTTTAGTAATTTCATATCAATTCTTATAATTGGTCTCAAATATTGATTCAAAGGTATTATTTGTTTTTCAAATATGCAAATTTAATAGTTATTTATTATGTTATTAGGTGAAAAAATTAAAGGAGCTATCAAAAACCGAGGGGCTGATGCTACTGAAGTGGCAGACTATGCAGGCATAAGTGTAGCAAGTTTGTACCGTATTTATAACAAAAACAGCTGTGAGGTAAAGTATTTAACGAAAATCGCAGAGTTTTTAAAATTGCCTATTATGTATTTTCTCGATGAAAATGCAGAAAACGTAGTCAACGAAGATCAGGAAGTATATCTCAAAACTAACAAAAAAGATAATGCTGAATTATCAGAATTGATAGAGGTGATTAAAGTTTCCGCAGAAGAGCGAAAAATGTATTTGGACATTATAAAAGATCTTTCTTCCAAAATCAAAGAGTAGACCTTTGTCACAGTTTCTATAATCTTGATGGTGTTTTCTCAACTTTGCAAATAACCATGTCTCAAAACGCCTTATCTACCGAAGAATGTCCTCATTGTCACGAAGAAGCGTTGGTCTTAGATCAAAAGTGCACCAACTGCGGCTTTCCAATAGAAGGAAGCAAAGAAGCACAACAAGTCTTTTTAGACAAAACTGAGGCCATTCAAAAACGTGTGACCGAAACCCAAACCTACGTAAAGTGGGCAGTAGGCTTGCTATACTTTATAGGTATGTTATATATATTTATTTTTTTGAGACTCAATCTCACTCTTAAGGTCAAAATCAGCGGAACCCTACTAGGAGTGCCTTATGTTGCCTTAGGGCTGATTGCCTCCAGGTTTAAACCACACTTGATATTTTTAGTAGCATTGGGCTTTTACCTATTCACCGAGTTTGTGCTCACTAGCTGGATTAGTTTGCCCATTACCCTGTTCAATCAAGTATGGGCCAAAGTTATTGTAGTGAGCATGTTAGTAATAGGGAGCATAGCTGCTTACTATAGTGAAAACCTCAAGAAAAAATTACCCAAATATTAGAGTGCTATTCCAAAATTTAAGAATTCATCGTAGGAGGGTTTTCAAACAATGATTTAAGTTCTGTAGCTTCCTCAGGTTTCATTTTACCTGCCAATATCAATCGTAATTGACGACGACGCAAAGCCCCTGCATACAATTCTTTTTCTTTATCCGTTTGAGGCACCAACTCAGGTACATGAATCGTGTTTCCGGCTTGATCTACCGCCACAAAAGTAAAAAACGCCCGATTGGTTTTACGCAACGTACCTTGAGGAACATTACTTGCGGTGACCTCTATATACACCTCCATAGAAGAGTTAAAAGCCCGAGAAACAAATCCCTTGATAGTGACTACATCACCCAGTGCAATTGGTTCCTTGAAAGAAATATTATCTACCGAAGCCGTTACTACTATCCGATTAGAGTGTCTTTGAGCCGCGATTCCCCCGCAAATATCCATCAAATACATCAGGCGACCCCCCATCAAATTATTCAAGGTATTGGTATCGTTGGGCAAAACCAATTCGGTCATAGTAGTCAACGAGTCAGCTGGTATCTTTTTCTTTAATGCCATATAAAAGTTTGTTTGATAATTTTGCGCAAAATTAGTAGAAATTCGGTGAGATTATATGTTTTGACTGCTTTGATCGAAACTATCGTACTTTGTAAATTAAAAGGAAAAGCAATGCTTTAATCTTAGTACAGTCATATGACTTTTAATAATCTGATAAATAATAATAACCTGGGTTTGTCATCCTGACGATAGGAAGGATCAGTTCGAGTAGCCACCTGTTCTGGGTTGGGAAGTGATTACTTTATGGTGAGAACCGATGCATAGGCGTTTTCAACTTGCAAGCTTGGCTCTTCCTACATACCGATAACGTGTTTGCATAAAGCATTGATTATCAGTAATTTATTTTTTTTGGAACACAGATCATACGGATTCAATAGGTTAGCACAGATTTTTTCTGTGTTTATCCGCCAAATCTGTATAATCCGTGTTCTAATTATATCATTGCCATTGGTGTATTCCGATAAACCGCGGATTAACTGCACAGAGCTCGCCAAGGCTCGGTTTTCAATTTTGAATAAAGAACCGAGTCTACAGCTTTGCTGTGAAGAGCTCAACGAAGTTAATTAGGACTTAGAATGACAAAAAATCTCAACAGAAGAAACAATATTAGAGATCAAGCGACTGCACTATAAATAAAACATTGCTCTATTTTCTAATGGGTTTAGTGTTCTCCATACATAAATGGCGAATGACTCACATTATTATTGAGTCATTCAAAATTCATTGTCCCGATTTAATACCCAAACAACTCATTACTTTCCTGCCCATACATCTTCCCGATGCTTACCATCCTTAGCAAACAACACAATACGGGTAGGATTAGGAATAAGCACCAAACGAGCGATGTCATAGTCGTCAGAGTCTACTACAACCCCCTCCTGATAACTGGCTACATCATATTCAAAAGAACCATCCTTTTTTTGGCCAGTTTTTAGATATTTATTAGCCAAATAAGCCGTAGGCAACAATACATCACTATCTGGACAATGCTTGTCGTGTACTCCCTCGAAAACAGTTTCCAGGTAGCCTCCATATTTATCTACAAATGCATCTTCCAAATCGTGCAATTCTTCCTCTACCTCATCATAAGATGCGTCCGAATAACTCAATCGTCCCAATTCCATTTTTTTTTCTACCAAGGTAATCAA
>DMXI01000407.1 GCA_003483885.1 Microscillaceae bacterium | reverse complement strand
GGGCCAATGACACCATTTCAGCATCAAGTGGGTCTTCTACTTTGTAAGATTTTGGAAATTTCACTGGCAGAATAAACGTCGCTCCAGTCCCTTTTACTTCGAATGGTGTCATTGGCCCAAATGAAACACTGGGAGCTAGCGCCTACCAATCCTGCCGCGATGGAAAAGGCAGGAATCAATTTCGCACTTACGGCTGATGGTAACAAAGCTTTTTGGAAAAACCTTAAGGCTGCCATCAAGAATGGATTGAGCGAAAAAATGGCACTTAAAGCCTTGACTTTCACGCCCGCTCAAATGATGCAAATGCAAAACGAGTTAGGTGGTTTGAAAAAAGGAATGATTGCCAACTTCATTATTACTTCAGGTAACTTATTCAAAGGCAAGAATAGCATTTACGAAAACTGGGTGCAGGGCAAGCGCTATGTGATCAAAGCAATGCCTAAGCGCGATATGCGAGGCGTATACGCACTTACTTTGGCAGGTACCAATGGGTATAAATTATATGTAAGCGGAAAACCAGAGAGACCAAAGTTTGAGATCGAAATCCCCAAAGACTCAAACCGAGTAAAAGCCAAAGGAAAAATGTCGGGCGACATGATGAGTTTGACTTTTAACTTGGATAAAAAAAATAAGCGGGCGATGAAAACCCGTTTGGCAGGTTGGGTAAGCGACAAGAAAATAAAAGGAACTGGAGAAAATGCCCAAGGTGAAACTATAGCCTGGTCGGCCAACTATCAGGGTAAACTGCCTCCTCCCAAAAAGAAAGGAAAAGGCAAAAAACCAGGAAAAGCTGGCAAAAACAAAGGCAAAAAGCTTGGTACCAAGAAGACCGCAAAAAAGGGAGGAATTGTATATCCTTTTGTAGCTTTTGGAAATGCTCAAAAGCCTAAAGCTCAAGATATGCTGATCAAAAATGCTACAGTTTGGACCAATGAAAAAGAGGGCATTCTAAAAAATACCGATGTATTGGTCAAAGGTGGTAAAATTACCAAAATTGGTAAAAACCTAAATGCAGGTGGTGCCAAGGTAGTAGATGGTACGGGCAAGCACTTGACCCCAGGTATTGTAGACGAACACTCACACATTGCCCTTAGAAGTGTAAACGAAGGATCTTCACAAGCCAATACTGCCGAGGTAAGAATGGAAGATGTGGTAGATTCAGAAGATATCAACATTTACCGTCAGCTTTCTGGTGGGGTTACTACTGCTCAGTTATTACACGGTTCGGCAAACCCTATCGGTGGACAATCGGCCATTGTAAAAATGAAATGGGGAGAATCTCCTAACAACATGTTGGTGAAAGGTGCGGATGGATACATTAAGTTTGCCTTGGGAGAAAATGTAAAACGCTCTCGTTTTGGCTTTCTGGCTCAGGGACGTTATCCTCAAACTCGTATGGGAGTAGAGCAGGTAATGGTAGACGCCTTTACTCGTGCCAAAGAATACAAAGCAGCCAAAGCTAAAGGAGGAAATAATTTCCGGAAAGACTTAGAACTTGAAGCTATTCTTGAAATTCTAGACAAAAAACGTTTCATTTCTTGCCACTCTTATGTGCAGTCCGAAATCAACATGTTGATGAAAGTGGCCGAGAAGTTTAATTTTAGAATTAATACCTTCACCCATATTTTGGAAGGATACAAATTAGCCGATAAAATGGCCAAGCATGGTGCAGGAGGTTCTACTTTCTCTGACTGGTGGGCGTACAAATATGAAGTAAAAGATGCCATCCCTCACAACGCTGCCCTGATGCACAATGCTGGAGTAGTGGTAGCCATCAATTCTGATGATGCCGAAATGGCTCGCCGCCTTAACCAAGAAGCTGCTAAAGCAGTGAAATACGGCGGTGTTTCTCAAGAAGATGCCTTTAAGATGGTGACCTTAAATCCTGCCAAATTGTTGCACTTAGATAAGCGCATCGGTAGTATCAAAGCAGGCAAAGATGCCGACTTGGTATTATGGACCGATAATCCACTATCTATTTATGCCAAAGCTGACAAAACCATCATTGAAGGCGCAGTTTACTATGATGCCGAAGAAGATAAGAAAAAGCGAGTGGCGATGAAAAAAGAGCGTACTCGATTGATCGGCAAAATGATGGGTAAAGGTGGTAGCGGAGCAGCTGCCCAGCGTCCTCGTTTCCGTCGTCAGCGATTGTTACACTGTGATGATATGGGTGGGGAGCGTATTCTTTGGCACCTCAGTGGTGAAAATGATAAAACTTCTACTGAACATAATCACTCACACTCACACGGGAAACACTAATCTAATGATTTCCTAATTAGATTTTAATTCAAAGAATTTGTCGTTTAAAAAACACCTGTCAGTTTACAATCCCGCACTGAAGGGCTAAAATCTGACAGGTGTAAATTAAAAATTGTGATCATAAAAACTATTACAGTGAAAAAAAGAACGCTAGTGTATGGATTATTGCTTTTAGGGCCTTTTTACACTTTTGGGCAAAATAAGGGTAAGATACCTGCTGCTCAGGAGATAGTAACAAAGTATTTTGAAGCAATAGGAGGAAAAGATAAATTAGACCGAGTGAAGGATTGGACTTTTAGTGGCAAACTTGTCATGAACAAGACTACTACCCCCATGGAGATTATGATCAAGGGAAAAAAATCAAAGGTTGAAATTGAATCTTTTGGACAAAAAAGAGTCGTAGCAACCAATGGAAAAGTAGCTTGGGAAATCAATCCATATGCGAAGAATAAACTCATTGTAAAAGATAACTACAAGCAAGAGAATAATTTAGATTTTAGTAATTTGATTTTTCCCGATTCATTGTTCAAAACCTCGGACTTTTCACGGTTTAAAGTAAGGCTTGTCAAGCATAAAGGGAAGGAAGCATTTAAATTAACGAATGCCATTCCAGATACAATGCCTCATAGCGAAGTGTATATTTTTGATAAAGCTTCTTACTTGCTTGTATATCACAAAGTAAACGGCCTTTTTGTTGATTTAAGCAATTATCAATTGAGTAATATAGGTTTAAAGGTTCCACAGGAGGTAGTACCTACCGCCCAGTGGAAAAATGCTTTAGTACTTCCTTTTGCTCGCCCTTTTGAATTTGATAAGGTGAAACTAAACTCAAATATCTCTGACCAAATATTTGAAGTGCCTAAACTTGATCAAGCAAATCAAGAAGACAAGTACGCCAAACTCGTGGCCAAAGGAAAAGTACTGCCAATTGATAAAAAACTATCAGCAAAGCAAATTGTAGCAGCTTACATCAAACAACATACAGCACTGGTAAACGTGAAAACAACCGTTGCTCAAGGAAATATGACACTTGGACAAGGCAGTTTTAGGCTGGCATGGTATTCTAAAAATGAGAAAGCAAGGCTAGAACTCAGGGTTCAAACTACTCAAATAATACAAGCATTTAATGGTAAAGATTCTTGGGAATTGAATCCTTTAAAACGGGATGAGCCTGTACTATTTGAGAATAGTAAAAATAGAGTTGCTCCGATCAATTTTGTAGACAAGGCATTGTATACCAGCCAGGAAAAAAAATTGCGGGTCGAGTATGTGTCCAGAGAATATGTAGGAGATAAACTTTGCCACCACATTCAATTATTTCTTGATGAGCAAAGTTTTCTAGACTACTACATTGGTGTAAAAGATGGGTTGCTTTATAAAGCATTTGATGAACAAAATGAAGTGGCTACTTTTTTTGTGAAGTACAAACAAGTACAAACATATAAGGTACCAACGCTTATGATTTTCAATGCGAGTGAGAACCGGGGGACCGTCTTCAGGTTTGACAAGCTTACCTTCAACCAACCTATAGACGACAAAATCTTTGAATTTCCCGACAGGAAAAAACTGAAAAAGGACAAAAAGAATTAACAATATAAATCATAACCAATGATTAAAAAAACGATATTTTTAGCGTTGCTGCTGTGTTTGGGATGGCAAGTCCAGGCCCAAATACCTACGCCCGCTGATCCTCAAAGCCAACCCATTGTGGTGCAGGGTGGAACCATCCACGTGGGTAATGGGCAAGTGATTAACAACGGTAGCATTCGTTTCGAAAAAGGACTGATTACTGAAATTGGTACCAGCGTAAATACTACTGGAGCCAAAGTAATTAATGCCAATGGCAAGCATGTATATCCAGGTGTTATCTTACCTGATAACAACTTGGGGTTACATGAAATAGGAGCCGTAAGAGCTACGCTTGATATGCGCGAACAAGGGTTGTTTAATCCTGAAGCGCGACCCATAGCAGCTTACAATACTGATTCTGAGGTAATTGCTACGTTGCGTAGTAATGGAATTATGTTGGTACAAATCATTGCTAATGGTGGTTTTATGCCGGGTACATCTAGCGTTATGGAGTTAGACGGTTGGAACTGGGAAGATGCCGCCCATACCATAGACGAAGGGGTTCAAATGAACTGGTTGTCTAGTTATTTTCGTAGAGGAGGCGGTTTTGGCGGTGGTCCTGAAACCTACAACGCCAATCGCCGATACCAAAACCAGATGCGACAAATAGAAAATACCTTTCGGGAGGCACGTGCTTATGCTCAAAGCAAACCAGCCAAAACAAACCTAAAGCTGGAAGCGATGAAGGGATTGTTTGATGGGAGTAAAACTTTGTACTTGCAGGCTAACTATTCTAAAGACATTGTGGCAGGGGTGAAATTTGCTCAGGCTCACGGAGTGAAAAAAATTGTATTGGTAGGAGGACAAGATGCTTTGAAAGTAGCCGATTTTTTGAAAGACAACAACATCCCGGTTATTTTAGCCAGACTACATCGTTTGCCTTATCGCACAGGTACCGATGTAGACATGCCTTATAAGTTACCCTATTTACTTAAAAAAGCAGGACTTATGGTAGGGCTTTCTTATGACCGTAGCGAACCAATGGGAGCACGTAATTTGCCTTTTCAGGCGGGAACTGCTGCCGCTTATGGCCTAAGTAAAGAAGAAGCTTTGCAAATGATTACCCTTGACAATGCCAAAATACTGGGAATTGACAAAAAAGTGGGAAGTCTTGAGAAAGGCAAACAAGCCACTTTAGTGATTTCCAAAGGCGATTTGCTGGATATGATGGGCAATAAAGTAGAGCAAGCATTTATTCAAGGCAAACAACTTGACCTCATGGATAAGCATAAGTATTTGTACCAACTCTTTAAAAGTAAATACGATGGAAACAAGAAATAAATTGAATCAAATCATTTTGTCCTTGGCCATTCTTTGTGGAGTGGTACTCAATAGTCAGGCTCAGCGTATCAAACCTGCGGCCCCTCAAAGCCAACCCATTGTATTACAGGGAGCCACGATTCATGTAGGCGATGGACAAGTGATTGATAAGGGCAGTATTCGTTTTGAGAAAGGCATTATTACCGAGGTAGGAACCAACGTAAATACCTCTGGTGCTCAGGTAATTAGCCTGGCAGGAAAACATATTTATCCAGGAGTAATTGCTCCTAATACTTCAGTAGGGTTGATAGAAATTGGTGCTGTACGAGCCAGTGTAGACAACTCAGAGCAAGGAAGTTTCAACCCGGAAGCTCGAGCCCTGACCTCTTTCAATACTGATTCAGATGTAATTCCTACCTTGCGTTTTACGGGAGTACTCATTGCTGAATCGGTTCCTTCGGGAGGAATCGTGTCTGGTACAGCCTCAGTAATGGAAATGGATGGCTGGAACTGGGAAGACGCTGTACATAAAGCTGATCATGGCATTCATCTTAATTGGGTGTCACGTTTTGGTCGTCGTGGCAGAGTGAATCGCAGACGAGCGCGTTTGTTGAAGGTAATAGAAAACACGATGAACGAAGCCCGTGCTTATGTACAAAACCCCAAACCTGCCAAAACCAACCTAAAGTTCGAGGCCATGCGAGGGTTATTCGATGGTAGCAGCACCTTGTTTGTGCATGCCAACTATAGCAAGGACATTGTAGAAAGCGTACAAAAACTAAAATCTTACGGGGTAAAAAGAATTGTAATTGTAGGAGGACGTGAGGCATTAAAAGTAGCTGGTTTTCTAAGAGATGAAAAGGTACCAGTGATTTTGAGCGAGACCCACCGTTTACCTCGCCGGAGTCATATAGATGTGGATATGCCTTTCAAACTTCCGTATTTGTTAGCAAAAGCTGGAGTGCTTACTGGATTATCGGTAGGTGGTTGGTGGCAAGTACGTACATTGCCGTTTCAAGCAGGTACTGCGGTGGCTCATGGTTTAAAAAAGGAAGAAGCCTTGCAAATGATTACCTTGAATAACGCCAAAATTCTCGGGATTGACGACAAAGTTGGCAGTTTGGTGAAAGGTAAACATGCTACCTTGATCGTTTCTAAGGGCGATATTTTAGACATGCTTACTAATGATGTTGAGCACGCGTTTATTCGCGGTAAAAAAATTATCCTGGACGATAAACAGCAGCAATTGTACAAACGATTTAAGAAAAAATACGATAGTCAGAAGAAATAATTATTTATAATTTTTTAATTACAGAAGGCATTACTTTCAACTTTAGGTAATGTCTTTTGTATTTTTAGAAGATTTGATCAGGTGTTATTTCTTGATAAATTGTGATTTTTTATTCAAATACCTCCTCCCTTATACATTTTCATTTGTCTTACGATAAGAAGTCATCTCGACTTTTAGGATGTTGTTGAAAATAGCTGCTTTTGTTTGATAACAAAGCGATTTTTTTGAGTCATAGCAGCGCTACGAAGATAAAAAATCTCGAAGTTAGCGGGCAAAGTGAGCTGTTTGTAATTCATTATTAAAAGTCGAGATGACTTCTAGGACATTAAATAAAACCTAAGCAAATGAAAACCAAAAATCACCTACTCACCTTATCATTAATTTTGATGGTGAGCCTGGGGCTGCAAGCCCAGCAATTTAGTAGCAAGCATGTCAAGGTAGACTATAATGAAATAGCTGCCAAGAGCCAAAGCAAAAAGAATTTTACCTTTAAAAATCTGCGTTTGTATCCCATTAGGGCTAGCAAAACTTTTTTGAAGGATACCAAAAACATGGGCAAGTATACGCCTTTAAAGACTGCTCTCGAAAGCAAAAAAGTATTGATTACCGAACAAAGCGTACTTTCTAATAACTCGACTAATAGACCAGTGCGCAGACGTAGACGCATTCGCCGCAACCGAACTAACACAAATCGCAATGTAGATACAAGTCGTAATAATAATACTCCTCAACAACGCATTGTGAATAATGATATACAAGTACAGCAAATAAATGTGAGTGGAGGTGGTTCGGCTTCGGTAAATAATCTCTTTATAGAAAATACCTCCAAAGATACTTTATACATCATGGCTGGGGAGATTGTGCAAGGAGGAAAGCAAGATCGGGTGATTGCTCAAGATATGGTGATTCCACCCAATAGTGGTAAAATAAACCTCTCCGTATTTTGTGTAGAAAAAGGCCGTTGGCGTTACAAAAAGTCCAAAAATCGCGATAATTTCGATGGATATTATGGCGTATCTAGTTTGGCTTTACGCAAAGTGGTAGATACCAAAAAGAAACAAGGCGAAGTTTGGAAAGAAGTAGACCGTTCTAACGATAAAAACAAGGTTTCTAGCGGAACCAGTGCTTATACTCAGCAAAAGAAAAATACTAAGTTCAAAGGCGAATACGCCCAATACTTAGCTTTTTTCAAAGATAAATTCAAAGGAAAGAGCGATGTCATAGGAGTAATTGTGGCCACTGGTAACAAGGTAGTTGGGTGTGACATGTTTGCTTCTCCTCAATTGTTCCAAACTCAATATCGCAACTTGTTAGGGTCTTACATCAATGAAGTGATTACTGATGGAGCACCAGTAAAAGTACAAGAGGCTCAGGTAGAGCAATTTATGGCAGAGTTGTTAGACAAGGAGTTGAAGAATGAACAAGAACTAAAGAAGCGAGGTAAGGTCTTTAAAAATAACGGACGTAAACTTCACGTATCAAAGTATTAATATTTACCTTCTATATAGTGGCCAAACTGTGATATATCGCAATTTGGCCATACTACTAGACATTTTAGTTAAAGTTGGCAGTGAAGACACGACCAACGAACGGCGCGGAGGCCTTCGTTTGTATCTCCACAAACGAAAAATGTCTAGTAGTATGGTATAATTCATATTCCCTCATATACCTCACCAAGCGTTATTTTCTTTTCATCAATTATCGCTACTTTTTCCAAGTCTTTAATTACCTCCAGTTTCCATCCTTGTTCGTGTTTTGTAAACATTTGTAACAATGGCCGTTGCTCATCTATCATCACATATTGTTGTAAACTGATAATATTCTGATAAAAAGCCCATTTTTGTTGACTGTCCATCACTTTGGTATTCGTAGAATAAATTTCTATGATAGTCGTGGGGTTTAACAAAGCCGTAGCTTGACTTGGCTCTTCGTAAATGATAGGTGTAGGGCCTGCCAACATCACATCAGGGTAAGCGTATACGTCTGCCAATGGCACAAAAAGAAGGAGGGGAACCTCATCCTTTTGAGTTTTGAGCAATAATTTCTCTAAATTTTGTTGAATGTGCTGATGCCTTGCGCTTGCACTTTCCAGGTTGACCAATTTTCCCTGGTGGTATTCCCATTTTCGGGCTTCCAAAAGCGCTTGTTTCAAGAAATCTTCTTCCGTGATCATATAACTATTTTAAAAATTCATTCAAAACTAACCATCTCTCCTTGATCTTTTTTGATTTTTATTGATGTATTTTTGCAAGTACTTAGAGCTTGTTTAAATTTTCGTTTATAGTGTATTTTCCGAAGGTTTTTGGGATTAGATGCGTCAAACTTCAAAACCGAACCTACAGCTTTGCTGTGGTGAGCTCAACGAAGTTAATTTGACGCATCTAATCCCAAAAACCTTCGGAAAATACACTATAAACGAAAAT
>DMXI01000104.1 GCA_003483885.1 Microscillaceae bacterium | reverse complement strand
TAAGCGTATCTGCGATGGATGTAAATGATCGTTTTGCTTCTTTCTCTAACTTCGGTAGCGGTGTAGATTACTGTGCTCCTGGAGTAGATGTATGGTCTACTTGGCCTGGTGGTCAGTACAACCGTATCAGTGGTACTTCTATGGCTGCTCCTCACGTAGCTGGTTTGATGTTATTACGTGGAAGCACTAGTCTTAACACTAACGGTAGAGTAATTGGAGATCCTGATGGAAATGCTGATCCTATTGCTGTAAGATAATTTATATTTAGTTATCAATATAATAAAGGTGGCTTCTATTACAGAGGTCACCTTTGTTGTTTCGATAAGTCTCAAGCTCTATCAATAATAGATCAAAGAATCAATAGTTATAGCCCACAATTTGGCCCAACAATAAACGAAAGCAAATTAAGTAACATCTTTAGGTGGAAATGAAGTTTTTGTGATTCAAGCGAAGATACGCAAGACTTAAAATCTATATGTATTTAGCCTTAAGTTGGCACAAAGGTGCCTAAGCTATTGCTAAAAACCCTTAAATCCTCCAATCAACCGCGATTAAATATCTAAAAGTCGGTGCCAGCTTGCCAAGTCAAGGCTACAACTCAATATCATTAAGTTAGTAAAAGAATGTTGATGAGCGAATCCTGATCAATATTAGCTGTGAAATGAGACTGACGCTCTCAAATCAGCCATTCAAAGCTTGATTTCCTTTATTATTCAATATTCACTGCGTTAAGTACTGATAAATAAGCATTTACAACTTGGGCTTATGTCCTGTGGTTTGTTCATCAATATTCATTTTGGCTGCAATAGTCCTTAATTTAATAATATTAGGCTACCGCTCAATGTCATTAAGTTAAGAGTTGTTCTTAAAAAATGAATATCGATCAATGAACTTCGAATAATGAAGGAAACAAGCACCTGAGTTGACGCCAGCCTCCTTCTTACATCGTTGATCAGCGTTTGTTAATCGATATTATTTTGCTTAACTAAACGACATTGGGCTACCGCTTCGCTGTACTAAGCTTATCAAAGGTAAATCAGGGCTTGAAAATCGCTTTGCAACCTAGATAATAACTGAGTCAAAGGTAGTCTCTGTTTTATCTTTGGAAATACCAATGATAGAAAACTAATTTACAGGTTTACTCTTATTGCTTAACCATTACAAAGCGCGCCATTCGATATACTGAATATAATCAAAAAAATAGCAATAAATTTTAGCACTTTTCTCACAAATATTGATAATATTTCGAAATACCTGCCCTTTACAATCTATTTATCTTTTAGTAATTTCTTATTTTAAGGTAAACCACTTTTCATACTTGTAACAGGGTCGGGTCACTTTTCCTTCTCGTCATATCACTCATTATCAACCACTTAGCACCTCTCTGTTCACTATTCATATCCCAATGTTTACTGGTTACATTTGGTAAACAAGCCTTTGTTTACTTTTTGTATACTCGTTGTTCTTGCAACAAAACTACAAAAACAACATTATTGCCAGTGAAACAAGTGTACACAACCGTTTCAACACAAACAATTACCAATTATTTATTACACTTATCTTTTATTTAAAATTATGCTTAAATTAAAACAAGTTTTCCTAACGCTGATTGCCTTTGCTTTTTTGGCAGCCTGTAACAACCAACAAGAGAATGACCCTACACCTGACAATGAGGTAAGTCTTAACAAAGGAGATAAAAAAGTTGCTGGGGCTTATATAATTACCTTCAATACTGACAACAATCGTATTGCTTTCCGTTCTCAGGACTACGATCAGCGCTCGCGCACCATGCTAGACTATACTCAAAAGTTTGTAGAAAAGTATGGAGTAAGTCCAGATCGTATTACTCAAACTTACAACACTGCTGTTGAGGGTTTTGCGGCAAATCTTTCTGAAAAAGAAGTGAAAGCTTTGAAAGCAGATCCAAGAATTGCTACTGTTGAGCCAGATTACGAAATCACTCTTGACTATGAAGTAGTATCTAACGCTGGTGCTCGTGAGTTCACTCCTTATGGAATTGCTCGAGTAGGAAGCGCTAGTGGTGTTGGTAGAGGTAAAGCTTGGGTTATTGATACTGGTATAGATTTGGATCACCCAGATTTAAATGTAGACCGTGCTAACTCTCGTACGTTCATTAGTGGACCTTCTGGTGGAGAAGATGACAACGGACACGGTACACACTGTGCTGGAACCATTGCTGCTAAAAGAAGTAACAACGCTGGTTTGTTTGGTGTAGCTTATGGCGCTACTGTAGTAGGTGTTAAAGTATTCAACAGCCGCGGTGGTGGATCTGCTTCTATTGCTGTTCGTGGTATTGACTATGTAACTTCTCGCGCTCGTAGCGGTGATGTTGCTAACATGAGCTTTGGTTTCCCTCCAACCACTGCTATTGACAACGCTGTAAGAAGATTGGCTGACAGAGGTGTATTGGTATCTATTGCTGCTGGTAACAGCCGTCGTAACGTAAGCACTACTTCTCCTGGCCGTTTGAACTACCGTAATGTAGTAAGTGTATCTGCGATGGATGTAAACGATCGTTTTGCTTCTTTCTCTAACTTCGGTAGCGGTGTAGATTTCTGTGCTCCTGGAGTAGATGTATGGTCTACTTGGCTTCGTGGTCAGTACAACCGTATCAGTGGTACTTCTATGGCTGCTCCTCACGTAGCTGGTTTGATGTTATTACGTGGAAGCACTAGTCTTAGAACTAACGGTAGAGTAATTGGTGATCCTGATGGAAACGCTGATCCTATCGCTGTACGATAAGTTCTCTCAATTGATTAAAAATATAAAAGGTGGCTTCTGCAATAGAAGCCACCTTTGTTGCTATAGATCAAATGTTGAATTATGATTCAACAATCTGGATTAAGTTCAATAGAATTCATACAGGTTTACACTGAACAGATCGTGCAGTATATCTTTCTTAAAATTACATTGACTCTCCATCCAATGTAGATGTTTGCTAGCAAAATAGCATCTATCACTTTTCCTTCCGAGAACAAGGTTTTTGGGTGACGCTTCGCTTAAACACCAAAAAAGGAATTACTATTTCTTCTGACGAATAAAAATAAAGTCTCCTCCTTCGTCGCCCGCATTTTGAATATCGCCATAGCGAGGAGTGTTTTGGCTATTGTTCATTACCGCAGTACGAAAACTACTAAACAATTGCTCAGAAGAAATGTATTTTTTACCATTACTACTCAATCGCTTGATAAGGTATTCCAAAAAGACGCTCTTATCAGGCACGGTTTGCAAATTGCCACTAGTCATCGCCTTGCGGCTGGGCAACTCATACAGTTTATTAATGGCCTGAGAAGCATCTGTGAAAGCATTTCGCGTTTTAAAAATTCCCCCACTAAAACAAGCATCGGCAATTAATAACGTGTGTTTGGAAGGGATACCGGCAATGTAATCCTTTAGGGTACTGTTACGAAACCAATTGGCTGTATTTGTCTTTTTGGCATCAGAAGGCAACCAGTAGCCAGTGTTGGTGTTGGCATTCCAGTGGCCGTGTCCCGCATAAAAAATCAATAAGTTATCCTTCTTGGTAATGGTTTGCTGTAATTTATCCAGCGAAGCAATGATGTCTTCACGCTTAGGATTTTTCAAAAAGGTAATGTTGGATTGGCTAAAGGTATAATGCGACAACAAGGTAGCCAATAACTTTTGAGCGTCTTTTACTGGTTTGTCTAAATCATTGATAGCTGGATCAGCATATTGTTCTACCGCAATAAATAATGCATAATATTTCCCGGTTTTGGCTAGTTTTTTAATGTCAAAATCAAAGTCATCGTCTACCAACTCTACTTTCTTTTTAGCCACTTTGGCAGCTTTACGCTCTATTACAAAGTCTACCTTGGCGGTGTTATTTTTGGTATCGGTAGCCTCTACCTGAATGCTGTTTTTACCCACTGCTAACTTAATGGTAGCACTAAAAGCCCCATTGGCTTGAATGCTGGCATCTACCCCATTTACTTTTACTTCGAAAATACCATTGGCATCACTAGCTACTCCTTTTACAGTAATGGTTTTATTGGCATGAACAATTTCAAAGCCGCGGGCCATTACTTTGGGGGTCGTTACTTGAATGCTGGGAGGTGTTTTATCTTGAGCCGTTTTTTTATTTCTTTTTTTGGGGGTTACTTTAGGTGGCTTAGGCGTTACTGGGGTGTTGTTATTGTTGTTGTGAACAATAGAACCTCCACCTTGAGGCACCAAACTCATGGTAGAACCATCACTGGTCATAAGCACCATTTCACTGGTATTTATTTTTGTAATGATAGAACGGTCAGCTTTACCTTGACTACTCCTGGTCACTAAAATGGTTTTACCTACCATACTCCAGGTTCCTTCTTCTTGATTAGCCGCCAAACGCATAAAGTAGGTGCCATCAGTTCTAAACTCAAACCAGGAATTATTCATCATTTGTTGTAAGCGCTGGTAGTAAGTACTTTTTTCCTGGGCAGTGGCATTGATCAATTGCGCTTCCATAGCTGCATTCTTGATCGCAATTGCCTTCCATTTTCTGGCTACCAGCTGTTTTACCTGACCTGGATTACCCACATCCTGGCTGGCCTTTTGCCAGTGCTTGGGAGTGCAAGTCAGCAGGGTACCATCCTGTAATAAAATGACCAACTTTTGGGCCGTCAATCGTTGAATAACCGCCTGTGCTTGTCCGTTGGGGCTTGAAGTAGCCAATACATTTCCACCTATCAACCGCCAGCTTCCGGTTTCGGTACGCTGATTAAAGTAAAAAGTATAAGTATTATTGGGGCGAATGGCCAAGTAAGCTCCTTGGATCATTTGCTTTACCTTTTGGTAATAGGCATTTTTTTGGGCTTGAGTAGCTGAGTACAATTGCGCTTCATTGCCAGCGTGGTTTGCCGCCACAATCTTCCAGGATTTGACAAGTAATTGTAGTTTGTTTTGAGCCTGACTAAAACTAGGAATGAGCAACAGTAGCGATAGTACTACTTGGAGAGCATATATTCTCATTGATGTAATAATTTTGATTAGGAGAATATAAATTTACAGAAAAAGCAGGCGAGTGGCAAACATAAAGTGGCAAGTCCTGGTTGCTTTACCCTGAACTTGCCACTTTTGAATGCCTAAATTTTATTTGTGCACTTGACTCATTACTTCAACCAAAGCTCTACTTTCCGCTTCTTCCAGGGAAAAGTAATCGTTGTTTGGTTTTTGGTAGCATCATATTTCAGTTGCACTTCTTTTTTACTCACTTTGCTTGTTTTGGCTACAGTGGTAAACTTTTTATTGTGAATAATCAGCGTAACATTTCGCTGGGCAGGTGCATCTGGGTAAGTAGTGCTATTGCGCTCAAATTCCATTTCATACAAGTCTCCCTCCTGCTCTGCTTCAAACTCCATTAATTGATATTGTTTGGTTTTCAAGGCTTGAGCATTTTTACCGTCGTCTTCGTACATCAAACCTTCTTGTTCTTCTTTGAGGGTTTTGTCAAAATAATAGTGTAGAATCAAATCCTTGGAAGTATACGCACTGGTATTATTGATGGGACGAATCATGGGCACAAAAGCACCTCCTCGTACAAACACCGGGATTTTGTCTAAGGTCACATCAATGGTAGCGGTGGTTCCTCCTGCATAACTTTTATTGCTCCAGAAGTCAAACCAAGTATACCCTTTAGGGAAATAAACTTTCACCGTTTTTTGACCTTTTTGCAAAACTGGTGCTACCAAAAATGCATCGCCCCAAAGGTAGCTGTCATTGGTTTGGTATAACTTGGGATTGTCGGGTTCTATAAAAAATAAAGGGCGCATCAAAGGGGTACCTCTTATCGCATTTTGGTAAGCCAAAGTGTAATTGTAAGGTAACATTTGATAACGCAGCTTGATAAACTTACGCACAATTTGCTGAGTGCTATCTGCATAGTATATGGGTTCTGAAGGTACTTGCTCCTGAGAATGTGGGCGATATACAGGTTGAAATACGCCATATTGCAACCAGCGAGTATACAACTCTGGACTGAGCTTGCCTCCCGCAAAACCACCTAAGTCGGAATGCATGTAGGCCAATCCCGCCAGGCTCATATTCAATGCCAGGGGAATTTGGGAGCGCAATCCACCCCAGGAACGGCTTACATCACCCGACCAGGGAATAAGTCCAAAACGTTGGGAACCTGCAAACCCAGCCCGCATCAAAATCAAGGGACGTACCCGAGGGTATTTTTTTTGATAATTTTCAGACAGCATTTTGGCCCAATAATGCCCATATACATTGTGTAAATCATCGGCTTTGCCTCGGGTATGTCGAATGCCAGAAGGATGCATCTCGGGTTCACCCAAATCGCCCCACCAGCCATTTACCCCAGTCTCGATATGCTTTTTGTATTTACTCCAGAACCATTGTTGGGTAGCAGGCTGAAAAATATCTAGAAGGCCGGTTTGCCCAAAATAAAACTCAGGAATTACATACGTTTTTCCGTTTGCATCTTTGGTCAATAAACCTTTTTTGGAGGTATACTCAAAGTTTTTGGAATTGGTCAATACAAAAGGCTGGGTGATGAGTACCGTTTGAATATTTTGTTTTTTAAGGTCTTGTACCAAACCCGCCCCCGAAGGCCAATTGGGTTTATACCAGTCCAGGTCGCCCATGGCTACCGATTTCTTGATCTCACCTTCACCGTACCAATAATGGTCTAAAATGACGGCATCTAGCGGAAAATCCTTTTTTTGATATTCTTGGACCACTTTGCGTACTTCAGCTTCACTGCGATAGCCATAACGGGTGGCAATGTTACCAAATACCCAACGAGGCGGTAAAGGTTGGCGGCCAGTCAACAAGGTATATTCTTCTATCACCCTGGATAGGTTTTCGGCCGCAATAAAATAGTAAGTCATATTGCCTCCAATGCTCTCAAAGGTGAGTTGATTAGGACTGGTTTTGCCCAAATCAATGAAACCTTTAGGCGCATTATCGAAATAAATAGCATACTTTTTTGAAGAAAGTACCATTGGAATGTTGTATCCCATTAGCACCGATTTGTCGCTATAGCCATAGTGGGCTTTGTTGTAAAGTTCTAAGCGATAGCCACGACGATTGAGCGGCAAAGCTCGCTCGCCCGTTCCGTATAAACTTTCCGAATTGTCTAGGTTAAAAGCAAATCCTCTCAAGCCCAAGCTATCTCCTTTCTCAAAATATCCAGCCGCCTCACTGGTGATTTTTTTGTCACCATTATAAAAAATCACCTGCAAAGGAGATTTAACCACTTCTACTTTTATTACTTCAGTAGCCATGGTTAGTTTATTGGCTGCTTCGGTCAGTTTTACCCTTACTCTTTGGGGAGCTAGTACTACCGCATGCGAAGAATCCGGGTTTTGGGCATCTCTTTTCTCAAAGGCTACCTTGATGACATAATCATTATAGGCTTTGAGTATCAACTTCCCGTCGTTGGTTTGCACGGTGAGCAAATTCTTGCTCCAGGTATGGCTTTGATATTTGCGGTTGGTATTTTGGGCCTGGGTGGTGTAAGTGAGCAACCCAAGCAATGTAATCAGTAAAAAATCAGTAAACTTAAATTGTGTAGTCATTTTCTGTAAAACGATTGTGTATGTGATGATCTAATGTTAAAAGTACAGAAAAATCCCAGAAAAATTCACTGGGTTGAATAAAACAGCGGGGTTAAGAGCATAATTATTAACTATAAGACAATAAATACTCAGTTAAAATGTAAATAAAAGTTTTGTTGTAAATAATAAAACGTATACATTTGTAATAGACGACCAGTCTAATATAGAATAATGAAAGAAGACAACATAAAAAAAATATTAGAAGCCGGAATAAAACTTTTGAGTAGGAAAAACTTCTACCAATTGGGTTTACAAGAACTCTTAAAAACAGTCAATATTCCCAAAGGCTCATTTTATTATTACTTTGAGAGTAAAGAAGATTTTGCTATACAGGTGGTGGATTATTATACAAATATGAGCGCCCAAAAGATGAAAGCGGCTTTACTTGACCAGTCTAAAAGTCCAAGAGCAAGGCTCCAAGGCTTTTTTGATGAAAGGGTAAACGATTATAGTAAAGACAACTTCGAAGTAGGTTGTTTATTAGGAGATCTCGCCAATGAAATGGCAGGGCAAAGCAAGGGTTTAAGAGAAAAGTTTGAATCAAAGTTTTTGAGCTGGCAGTCCATTATCGCTCAATGCATCAGTGAAGGGCAAAGCGCAGGAGAATTTAATAATGAACAAAGTGCTGAAGAATTAGCAGATTATATTTTGAGCAGTTGGGAAGGTGCATTGATCAGGATGAAAGCGGCTGGATCTAAAAGACCTTATACCCTATTTGTAAACTATACAATGAATCAGATTTTGTAAATTTTTTTGCATAAATTATAGACGACCAGTCTAATATTAAAATAAATAACAATTGAATAGTAACTAAGAAATAGTGATTGTGTCCTATTTCTAATTTTTTAAACCAATTATAGCCGACCAGTCTAATATTAATTTCTAAACCTAAAAAAACATGTCAACAACAATGTCAAATGTACTAATTACCGGAAGTAGTAATGGATTTGGATACCTTACTACCCTTACCCTTGCCAGAAAAGGTTACAAAGTATGGGCTTCTATGCGAAATACCGAAGGTAAGAATGCTCCCAAAAAACAGGAACTTCTGGCTATTGCTTCCAAAGAGAATCTCGCCATTGAAGTAGTTGAGCTGGATGTAACCAACGACGAATCAGTCAAAAAAGCCCTAGACCAAGTGATTGTCAAAGATGGTAAAATAGACACTTTGGTAAACAATGCGGGGGTCATGTATGTGGGTATTTCTGAAGCATATTCCTTAAAACAAGCCCAAGAACAATTTGAGGTAAATTTCTTTGGGGTGTTGAGAACAACCAAAGCAGTTTTGCCGCATATGAGAGCGGCAAAAAATGGATTAATTATCAATGTATCATCACTTGCCGGAAGGCTTGCTTTTCCTTATTTTGGTATCTACTGTGCCAGTAAACACGCGTTAGAAGCCTATTCACAATCGCTGAGCTATGAGTTAGCTCCTTTTGGTATTGAGGTTTCAATCAACGAGCCTGGACCATTTGGAACGGGGTTGTTGTACAGTGGCCCTAAAGAAAACGATGCCACGGTATTGACTCAATATGGTGACCATCAAGAGGTACCCATGGCTATGCTCAAAAATTTCGAAGGCTTTTTTGATTCCAAAGAAGCTCTCCATCCACAACTGGTAGCTGATGATATCACTAAAGTAATTGAAACCCCCAAAGGTTCAAGACCTATGAGAGTGGTATCAGGGGTAGATTATGGCACTGTAGACTACAACGAGAAGGTTGCCCCTATACAGCAATCACTTATCAAAGACAGTTTACAGATGGAACATCTCTTGAAAGTGGCCCAAAACTAATTGCTTAACACTTTAATCATTGTACAAAAGAAGCATCAGGTAGATTGATGCTTCTTTCAAAACCCACACATTCAACGTATTTTCTCTAGGCGCAACGTAGGCAAATCAAGACGCATTTTGTCTCTATGATTGCATACATTATAAAAAATCACCTCTTGTCTTTGCGTATCATATTTTTCTACCCCAAAATCATAATAATACGTAGAGCCGGTGAGTTTTTCGGAGAAAAATACTCCATAAGAAGTCACCTTGCGGCCTAAGTCACAGTAGCCTTCCTCTATAATGAGTTTAGAGATGGGGGAAGTATAACGGGTAGCAGAAGTAATTTCCTCTCGCCCGTTTCTTTTTACTGCCTCATGTTGGGTTACATTTACTTCACCTACAAGTTCAGCAATTTTAAATTTGGGTTTGGGCTGAGGCTTCTTGCTGGCAGGTACCCAATCCAAGCGGTCGTTTACTACTCGCTCACTAATCCATTCTCTTTTAATAAGTATGGCTAATAAATCCCGAATGATTTTCCGGCTTTCGAGCAAGTTACGGTTATTGTGGGCACCCAAGTTTTCGGGTACCAGTTTCAGCGATTGGTCTTGAAACCAAAATTCCAGAAAAATATTTTTATATTCGTTTTGATAAGCATGAATGCTCTTAATATCACTCCATTCATATGTTTTTAACCCCAATAATTGATATACTTGAATCCCAGAAGCATCAAACTCTAAAAGCCGAACAACATTAAATAATGCCACTAAAAAACCAATTAATCCTCCCCCTACAAACAAGTTTACCAAAATTACAACCACGAGGTTGGCCTGTTGGATATTTTCAAAAAAAATAAAGGCCAGAAAAAGGGTAATGGCCATAAATCCAAAATTGCCCAGTAATTTTTGCCAAAAACGAGGGCGAACAATAATCTGATTTTTATAGACTTTCATTGTTTAGCAGGGGTTGTAAGTTGAATAACCTATTTATTTTGAGTAGCATATCGAGAAAAACCTATACTTGTATCCTCTTGGGTTGATCACAGCCTTCATATGATGCGTTTTCGTGATAATTGCTGGGGTTACAGATCTAAGCAAAAATAGTCGGGTAGTATAACCTACACCCTTCCTTCAAAAGCCTTTTCCAGCATCACCAATAGTTGACTCTCTACCAAGGGAGCGGGGTTTGGATAGGGATTGGCCAACATAATCCGTACTGCTTTACCAATATCTGCCTGATCAAAACCTATTTCTTCTAGTGTAGTGGGTGCACCTGCATTTGCCGCCAGATTCTTGAGTCCTAATGGAGGATTTTCGCCCCATACTTTGACAAAGTCTTGCTGAACTTCAGCAGACAAATGCGGCCACTGATACGCCAATACATATGTTTGTAATACGGTGTGGACTTCGGCATGTTGCATTCCAAAAGAGCCACCCAATACATGGGCTGCTTTATGGTGTAAAGCCATGGTTACCTCGCACAAAGCTCGCCCCGCCAAATACGCCCCAAACAAAATTTGTTCGTTAGCTGCTGGGGTGAAAGATTTTTGCTGAGCAATATTTTCTAATCCACTTTTAAGCGTTTGCATTCCTAGCAAAGCTTGGTTACGTGTAACAGGGTTTCCAGTAGGCGAATATACTGCCTCCATAAGGTGAGCCATGGCATTCATGGCACTCATTACTGCCAAGCGCTGGGGCATTGTTTGGGTAAGCGCTGGATCATAGATGACTACTTGAGGCAATACTACATCATTGCGTCCAGTAGTTTTGCCTGTTTCATTGCTAATCCCCCAAATATTGGTTTGTTCCGACCCGGCAAACGTGGTTGGCACTGCAATAATCGGCAAGCGATTTTCAAGCGCCAATGCTTTGGCCAACCCAACTGACGAACCTCCCCCAATAGACAGCATGACTTTGGGTTGCAGATGATTTGCTACCGTTAAAGCCTCGGCTACCAGCGTTTGGGGTACATGTTGAATCACTTTATCAAAATGATGCACAGATTCTCGCCCCAAAGCCTCTACTAAAGCATCTACCTGAGGCTGTACCCGAGCTTCGGCCAACACCAGTACCTTATCATTAGGGTCACTCAAATAGTTTTTGAGAAGGTGAGGTAACTCCTTAAGTTTTCCAGCCCCAAAGTGTACTTGGCCAGGGAAAGATTTATAGGTAAAGTTCATGTTCCTTGTTATTAATAGTTGGGAGCTTTGAGCAAATTACCCCTATATACCGAGGTAGTCACTGTGAATAATTAACTACCAGTTAAGAACTAAACCTTATTCTTCAAAGCCTGTTCTATTTTAGCCACAGTATTTTGCAAAGCAGGTAAAAATTTATCGAGCATTTCTTCTTTGGTTACCCTACTGGCATGCCCACTAATGTTGAGCGCTGCCAATGTTTTTCCATCTTTGTCTTTCAAAGGACAAGCCACCGAGCGTACTCCTATTTCCAACTCTTGATCAGACAAAGCCCAACCCTGTTGCCTTACTTCCTGAATGTGCGCTATAAAGGCTTTAGGGTCAATCAAAGTATGTGAAGTAAAAGCTTCAAAGTTTAACGCTTTGATCAAGTTTTGTAAAGCTTCTTGTTCCAAACCTGCCAACAGTACTTTTCCCATAGAAGCCGCCTGTACGGGTAACCTGGTACCTACTCCGAGCGCAATGGTCATAATCCGTTTGGTTTGTACCCGAGCCACATATACGATTTCCCGATCATCCAATACCGACATTGAACAAGACTCGTTTACCTCAGCCGCTAAAGCTTCCATATAGGGTTGGGCAAGCTCTCGATACGATAAAGATGACATATATGAGTAGCCCAAACACAATACTTTAGGGGTTAAACTAAAGAGTTTGCCATCTACTGAAGATACAAACCCCAAATGCTCAAGGGTAAGCAAAATTCGGCGGGCATTGGCACGAGTAAGATCCAATTTTTTGGCTACCTGAGTCAAAGTCATGGCCGCGTGTTCGTGGTCAAAAGCTGTAATCACATTCAATCCTTTTTCTAATGACTGGATAAAGTCTGTTTTTTTGATTTCGTTGGCCATATTTCAATGATTATTGGTCAATGATGAATAATTAATACGCTCAGTTTTACAAATATACTTTGAACTGATTGGTTAACCGAAAATCATTTTTATTCAAATATGACAGTCACAAACCATTGAATAATCAATTGGTAGAGCCATTGCAGCCAAAATGAATATCGAATAACGAAGGGAAAAACTTTAAATCGTTGATCTGAGTTCGTTCATCAATATTACTTTCCTAAATTAATGACATTGGGTGATATCCTAGTCAATGTGCCTTGGTTCAAACCCGCTCAATCACCACGGCATATCCCTGCCCTACTCCCACACAAAGCGTACATAAAGCATAACGTCCTCCTTTTTCGTGCAATTCTATCATGGCGGTTTGTAGCAACCGAGCCCCAGTCATTCCTAATGGGTGCCCAATAGCAATAGCGCCCCCATTGGGGTTAATCCTTGAATCATCATCTTTGAGCCCCCAAGAACGAATAACCGCCAGACTCTGTGCGGCAAAAGCCTCATTCAGCTCAATCACATCCATATCTTCAAAGGTCAGTTTAGCCTTTTTCAATACTCGCTGAGCGGCCTCCACTGGGCCAATACCCATAATGCGCGGCTCTACCCCCACCACCTGCGAAGCCACGATACGCGCTTTGGGTTGTAAGCCATATTGCGTGATGGCATCCGCAGAGGCAATCAATAAAGCGGCTGCTCCATCATTTAAACCCGAAGCGTTTCCAGCGGTAACTGTTCCATTTTGCCGAAAAACAGGTCTGAGTTTCGCTAGTTTATCTAAAGTAGTACCAGGACGGATGAATTCATCTTGTTCGAATACTACCAGATCAGCTTTGCGTTGAGGAATTTCTACCCCTACAATTTCTTTGGCCAAACGTCCTGATTTTTGGGCTTTGGTCGCCTTCATATGGCTGTTGTACGCAAACAAGTCCTGATCTTCACGAGTAATTGCCTGTTCAGACAAATCATCTACCAGATTTTCGGCCGTTTCTCCCATAGAGTCAGTACCATACATTGCTTTCATTTTAGGATTGACAAAACGCCAACCAAAACTGCTATCATGCATTGCGGAATCATTACCATAAGCTTTAGATACTTTGGACATTACCCAAGGACCACGAGTCATATGCTCTACCCCTCCCGAGATAAATAAATCTCCATCTCCTGCTTTAATCGCCCGATTGGCGTGAATGACCGCCGACATACCAGAAGAACACAAACGATTTACGGTTTCGCCTGGTACAGTATGAGGCAAACCTGCCAACAACAAAGCCATACGAGCAACATTACGGTTGTCTTCCCCAGCCTGATTATGACATCCTAAGATTACGTCATCAATGATCGCAGGATTTACTCCTGGGTTTCGTTCCATCAATGCCTTAATTACTAAAGCCGCTAAGTCATCGGTACGAACAGGCGATAAACCTCCTCTGAATTTACCAATGGCAGTACGAATTCCATCTATTATATATGCTTCCTTCATTGTTTAGTTGATGGTCGCTAGACCATAGTCAATAGTTTATAGTATTAAAGAAATTTTGTTTGTTCATTCATTCCAGACAGTCCCATAACCACTTGAAAATTGCCAGCGTTGTTTGTCGCTCGGCTCTGCCGAGTGTCTATCAGACCAATGATGTTTTTCTAAGGATGCTTTGTTACTCGCATAGCAGACCACCTTAGTTCTCCTTTTCTTCTTGATAGCGTCAGAACTTAGAGAAAGAGGAGATTTCTACAACTCGCCATATAGACTTGAAAGGTTTCAAAGAAACAGCATTGGAGCTTCCCTACTGTGAAATTGTCACCTGTGGACTAGTCATTTTCTTCGCCAAAGTAAAATCATACACTGCCTCATAAAACGGGGGCTCAATATCCCATTTGGCTGCTTCCTCCTTATTTTCGTTCTTTTTAAACTCTAAAATCAAGGATTCTTTGACTCCAAATACAGCATCTGATTCTAAATACTCGTCTCCCTCTACAAAAATGTGGGTAATCAGGGTTTGATATCCTTCAGCCTCTACCCAAAAATGAATATGTGCAGGACGCATCGGATGACGCCCACTGGCTCTCAATAATTCACCCACAGGGCCATCGGTAGGTACTGGATAAGAGGCTGGTTTGATCGTACGAAACCAAAACTCCCCTGTTTCATCAGTAGTAAATACCCCTCGCAAATTCATTTCGGGCATATTTGGATCGGTTACATCATAATGCCCATCATCGTTTGATTGCCATACGTCTATTTTTACTCCCGCCAAAGGCTGTCCATTCTCTCCTAAAACCTTTCCTCTTACCAAAGTAGGTTCACCAGTCTTGGCTTCCTCGCCACGTGCAATGTTTGCCCCCATTTCATATTGATTCGCAGGAGCGTGAAATGGTCCTGTTACTGTAGTTTCGGTAGTTCCTTCCGCAAAACGATGGTTGATGGCATCTACCAGCATTGATACCCCTAGCACATCCGAAAGCAGGATAAACTCCTGGCGCTTATCATCGCATTTTTGTCCAGTTCGGGTCAAAAAATCAATGGCCTGAAACCACTCTGCTTCGGTAGGTTCCAAGTCACGAATAAATGCATGTAAGTGATTAATCAGCTTGGTAATGATCTCAGTTTGGCGAGGTGTACTACAATTAAGTCGCGAGAGCACAACATTGGTCAGATTGGCTTCAGTGAGATTTCGCATAGTATTTTTTCCATTTTAAATGTGAGAATTCTTTTGTTTTTCACAAATAAAATATAAATTTGTTCAAATAACAAACAAAAGTACATTATAAGAACAAATATATTTCAGGGAAATCATTCTACGGAATCCCTTTTCACCCTAGTTTTATTTACACAATGGCAAATGATATTAAATTCAAAACCGATGTTCTAATTATAGGCAGTGGCCCTGCGGGCTCGTCTATGTCAGCACTATTAAGCACTTATGGTATCCAAAATGTAGTAGTCACGAAATATAATTGGTTAGCCAACTCTCCCCGAGCGCACATTACCAACCAACGCACCATGGAAGTCTTGCGAGACTTGGGTATAGAAGATGAAGCCATCGGAAAAGCAGCTCCACAAGAATTGATGGGCGACAATGTATTTTGTACTAGTTTGGCAGGCGAAGAACTGGGAAGGCTGCAAACCTGGGGCATGCATCCGCATCGATTTGCCGATTATACCTTAGCCAGTCCTACCCAAATATGTGATATTCCACAAGATTTAATGGAACCTATTTTAGTAGGTGCAGGGGCTCGTCGCGGCTCTAAATACCGATTTGATACCGAATACCTCAGCCTGGAACAAAACAAAGAAGGTGTCACTGCTTTGGTAAAGGATCGAGTATCAGGCGAATTATACAAAATACGCGCAAAGTATTTGATTGGGGCTGACGGTGGCAACAGCAAGGTAGCAGCTGATTTGGATCTTCCTTTTACTGGACAAATGGGGGTAGATGGCAGCATCAATATTGTTTGTAATATGGACCTGAGTCGCTATGTAGCCCATCGCCCCAGTGTACTCTATTGGGTACTGCAGCCAGGTTCTGATGTAGGAGGTATTGGCATGGGCGTAGTACGTATGGTACGACCTTGGGACAAATGGTTATTGATTTGGGGATATGACATCAAGCAAGGGCCCCCAGAACTCACCAATGAAGAAGCCATCAAAATTGTCCATAACTTAGTAGGTGATGACAGCATCGAAGTAGACATTGAATCTACCTCTACCTGGACCGTGAACCATTGTTATGCTACTACTATTTCCAAAGGGCGGGTATTTTGCCTGGGCGATGCCATTCACCGTCACCCGCCTTCTAACGGTTTGGGTTCTAACACTTCTATTCAAGATGCCTTTAACCTTGCCTGGAAACTTGCCCTGGTACTCAAAGGCAAAGCCAATACCTCCTTGTTGGATACGTATCAAGCTGAACGTGCTCCTGTGGCCCAACAAATTGTAAATCGTGCCAACAAGAGCATTACTGAGTTTGGCCCTATTTTCCAATCTTTAGGATTAACCGATACATCTGACCCTACTCAAATGAAAACCAACATGGCCAAGCGAAAGGAAACTACTCCCGAGGCTGAAGCACAACGAGAAGCCTTGCGTAAAGCTATTCTTCATAAATCGTATGAATTCAATTGCCATGGTGTGGAAATGAACCAACGCTATACCTCCCAGGCCATTGTAAAAGATGGTACCGAGGAACCTGCTTATCAACGAGACAAGGAATTGTACTATCAGGCTACGACTTGGCCAGGGGCACATTTACCCCATGTATGGATTGGCAAAAACGGACATAAAATATCTACTCTAGATGTAGCAGGAAAAGGTAGATTCACTGTATTTACGGGCATTGGTGGGGAGGCTTGGCTTGCGGCTTCTCAAAAAATTGCAGAAGCGTTAAATATTGACTTACAAGCCGTACAAATTGGGCCTGATCGTGACTATACCGACATTTATGGTGATTGGGTAACCGCGCGCGAAATCAATGACTCGGGTTGTTTATTGGTTCGCCCTGATTTTCACGTAGCATTTCGGGCTCAAACAGTGAGCAGTAATCCTGAACAAGATTTAACAAATGCCTTGCAACAAATTTTAGGGGTAACGAATCCAGTAATCGTATAAATTAAGATAAAACACTATGAAAGAAGTACCTATAATTACATTGGAAGAAGCAGTTCAGAAGGTAAAAGATGGTGATACGATTTTGTGTGGGGGATTTGGTATGACCGGAAACCCTGTACATCTGCTCAATACCCTGGCTACTACTACTACCAAGCAACTCACTTACGTGGGAAATAATGTAGGGGAACCCAATTTGGGAGGAGGTAAACTATTACTCAATGGGCAAATCAGTAAAATGATTGGCTCTTATTTTACCAGTAACCCTGATGCGGTAAAAGCTGCCCAAAGTGGAGAAGTTGCCTATGACCTTCTGCCACAAGGTACCTTGGCAGAGGCTATTCGAGCTGGCGGAATGGGCATCGGAGGGTTCTTTACCCCCACATCGGCGGGCACTTCGCTAGCCGAAGGACGGGAAACCAAGGTTTTGCAAGGTGAAGAGCAGGTTTTTATTGAATCGCTTAGAGGTAATGTAGCCTTAATTAGAGCCTGGAAAGCAGATACCGCAGGAAATTTGGTATATCGCCTCACTGAGCAAAACTTCAACCCAGCTATGGCCATGGCCGCTGATGTAGTCATTGCCGAAGTAGAAGAGATTGTACCCGTGGGAGAAATTTCACCCGATCAGATTCATACCCAAGGCTGCTTTGTTGATTTTTTGGTACAAGCCACCCTCAAAGAAGAAGATTTAGGCTCCTCAGCTTCGGTCAAGGGAAGCCTCAAGAAAGTAGACGATGCCCGTATGCATATGGCGCATCGGGCATTACGCGAATTAAAATCAGGCAATATTGTCAACTTGGGTATTGGAATTCCTACCCTGGTAGCAGACCTGATCACCCCCAAAGATGGTGTCATTCTACACACCGAAAATGGCATGTTAGGAGTAGGCCCTGCTCCAGCAGATGGTAGTGGAGCGATGAAAAACCCAGTAAACGCTGGAAAAATTCCAGTCACACCACTTCCAGGAGCCAGTTATTTCGATTCTACCATTTCGTTTGGTATGATCCGTGGCAAACACGTAGATGTGGCCATTATGGGTGGGCTCCAGGTAGATGAATCTCAGAACCTGGCAAATTGGACCGTACCTGGTAAACCTTTATTGGGTGTAGGAGGAGCCATGGATTTGGCCTCGGGGGCCAAAAAACTAATTATTATTATGCGACACACCAATCGGGATGGGTCTTCTAAAATTTTAAAAGCTTGTAATTTGCCTTTAACCGCAAAAAAATCAGTCGATATGGTCATTACTGAATTAGCAGTATTTGAATTTGAAAACGGCCAAATGTTATTGACTGAACTTATGCCAGGTGCTAGTTTAGAACAAGTTCGAACAGCTACCGAAGCCAATTTTTTAGTGCGTTTACAAGCACAAACTGTTTGAAATTCTGTTTAAGTTTTAAGTAGCATACTACAACTTTTTTTAAACATTTTTTTTTTACCTACTGTTATCAAAAGTGGATAAGCACTTTTTAAACTTTGGGCATGCAACCACGTAAACCTCACATCAATTTTAACCTCCAGCGAATGGAGGTTATTTATCAAAATGCAGGTGGCACATTAGACGAACCCCATCGTCATGATTATTATACCATTTTGCTGGTGGAACACGCCAAGGGCCATCATGTGATAGATTACCATACCTATGAATTTGGCGCTTATCAGGTACATTTTGTAGCGCCAGGGCAAATTCATCAGGTGGCGGTCAACGACAAACCTAGCGGATGGGTAGTCACTTTTGCCCGCGATTTTTTGATAGAAAACAACATCCCTGAGAGCTTTATTACCAACATTAATCTTTTCAAGCAATTTGGTGAAACTCCCCCCTTACACACCAACAAAACTACCTGTGACCGTTTGATGCACATCATGCAACAAATGGAGGATTGCATGCCCCTCAAATTTCAGTATCGTATTCGAGCGTTGGGTGCTTTGGTACAGCTATTTTTGATTTATTGTAACAATAGCAACAATTTGAATACGCCGCAGCTAGACGAAGAAAATACAGGAGTATGCCTATTGCGGGATTTTAAAGACTTAGTAGAAGCCAACTACCAACAATGGCATAAAGTAGGTACATATGCTGATGCCATTCCTATTTCACCCAAACATTTGAGCTTTACAGTAAAAAACCTTACTGGAAAAACCGCCAAAGAATTTATTCAGGATCGCTTGGTGCTGGAAGCCAAACGCTTGCTTTTGCATACCGAGTTGAGCGTTAAAGAAGTGGCCTATCGTCTTGGTTTTGAGGAACCCTTGCATTTTAGCAATTTTTTCAAAAAACAGGCAGGCATATCACCTTCAGGTTTTAAGCATAAACAGGCTTCTTAAATATATTCCAGCACGTTGGATAATAGACTTCCCAGCTTTTAACAAATCACTAACACTGCTTTTTTCGTAATTCAAGTAATTTTAGAAGCTACAATGTGTAAAATCTCCCAATTGTTTTTATCTTGGAGCATTCGCACAGTTAACGCACTGAATATCATAAGTATAACCAACGCATTTAGTCCACCGCACAAAGAGTGAAAAACTAAAAGTGAAAAATGGGAGCAAAGCTCAGCTAATAGCTAAAAACCAAAAGCCTGCTACCAACGCTGGACTATTGACTACCAACTAAAGTATGGAAAAATTAAAATTGATCACTCAAGCCTCCCCCTGGCTTATTTTAGTATGTATTGCCATCGGTTTAGCTTACGCCTTACTACTCTACTCCAAAAAAGCCGAATGGTCCAAAACTGTCAACCGCTCCTTAGCTACTCTTCGCTTTATTTTAGTCACCATTTTGTGTTTGTTGCTATTGCTCAATCCCTACTTGCGGCAAGTGTCTAACACGGTAGAAAAGCCCACCGTGGTTTTTGCCATTGACAACTCTCAGTCTATTGCCAGCACCAATGATACTACCAAGATTCGCCAACTTTACAAAGAACTCGAGAACCTAGGCAATGACCTCAAAAAAGACCAGGTAAACATTGACATTCAAAACCTGGATGTGACTGATCTGGCCAAAAATATAGTAACCATCCCGCTCAATTATGCCAGCTCCAACCTAAGCGCTATCTTGGGGGGCATCAAAAACAACTACGAGAATCGCAATCTAGATAAGGTTGTGTTGGTGTCGGATGGTATTTACAACCAAGGAATCTCTCCCGTATTTCAAGAATATGGTTTCCCCATTTATACCGTGGGGGTAGGCGATACCACCAAACAACGCGATATCAAGCTTTCGGCGGTATTGGCCAACAAAGTGGCCTATTTAGGCAATAAGTTCCCAGTAGTAGCCGAAGTAGAAAATATTGGCTATCCAGGACGTACTGTGAATGTATACTTAAGCCAAAACGGACAAGTAATTGAACGAAAAAGCATTACTTTCAAAGAAGACGGGGAGCTACAACAGGTTACTTTTTTGGCGGAAGCCAAGTACAAGGGCATGCAACGCTATATGGTGTATGTAGATG
>DMXI01000107.1 GCA_003483885.1 Microscillaceae bacterium | reverse complement strand
GAAAAACCTAAAACTTTCACGGACAAATCTTTAGAGTTTTCTTGTAGGTTTTTACCTTTGCCGCGTTATGGCACAGAAAAATAAAAAGAACAAAGGTTTAGACAACCCCTTACAACCCATTATTTCTCACGCTAAAGAATATGGGTTTATTTTTCCCTCCAGTGAAATTTACGGAGGATTGCAAGCCGTATATGACTATGGGTCGAACGGAGCAGAACTTAAGAAAAACCTAAAAGAGGTATGGTGGAAAGCCATGACTCAATTTAATCAAAATGTAGTCGGAATTGACGCGGCTATTTTTATGCACCCCACCACTTGGAAAGCTTCCGGCCACGTAGATAGCTTTAGCGACCCTATGGTCGATAACAAAGACTCTAACAAACGCTACCGAGTAGATGTATTGCTGGAAGACAAGGCCAATGAGTATCGTAAGGCTGGCGATGACACCCGCGCCGATTCGCTCGAACAAGAGCTGGGGCGGTTGATGGATGCCGATGATATGGACGGGTTGCGTAACCTATTGATTAGTGAAGAGATAAAATGTGCGATCTCTGGTACCGACAACTGGACCGAAGTACGTCAGTTTAACTTGATGTTTTCGACCGAAATGGGTTCGGTAGCCGATGAGGCCAATAAAATATATTTAAGACCAGAAACGGCTCAAGGTATTTTTGTCAACTTTATGAATGTACAAAAAACCAGCCGTCAGCAGATTCCTTTTGGGATTGCCCAAATTGGTAAGGCATTTCGTAACGAGATTGTGGCCCGCCAGTTTGTATTCCGTATGCGCGAATTTGAGCAAATGGAAATGCAATTTTTTGTGCGCCCAGGAGAAGAAATGCAGTGGTATGATCACTGGAAACAAACACGTATGAAGTTTTTGCAAGCCATTGGTTTGCCTGCCGAAAAACTTCGTTTCCACAACCACATTAAGTTAGCGCACTATGCCAATGCCGCGGCTGATATTGAATTTGAGTTCCCGATTGGTTTCAAAGAACTGGAAGGGATTCACTCTCGTACCGACTTTGACTTGAGCAAACACGCAGAGTATTCTAAAACCAAAATTCAGTATGTAGACGACACCATCGAAGACAAAGACAAACGGAAGTACATTCCTTACGTGGTAGAAACTTCTATTGGTTTGGATCGTTTGTTCCTGGCAGTGCTTGCCAATTCATTGTCTACGGCTGAGGGTATAGATGCCAAAGGAAATACCAAAACCCGTACTTATCTGAAAATACACCCTGCTTTGGCTCCTAACAAGGTAGCGGTATTCCCACTCTTGCGTAAGGATGGATTACCTGAAATTGCCAAGGGTATTTTCAATGATTTGCGTCACGATTTCAAAACCATTTACGAAGAGCGTGGAGCCATTGGTAAACTGTACACTCGTCAGGATATGATTGGTACTCCGTTCTGTATTACGGTAGATCACCAAACCAAAGAAGACAATACCGTAACGGTGCGCGAACGTGATACTACGGAGCAAAAACGCGTGAAAATTGAAGATTTGCATGCGATGGTTGCCCAAAAGGTGTCATTGCGTAATATTTTTGATCAACTGGTGTAAAGTTGATTCATCATTAGTTATACCTTATAAACCTGCTAGATGTGCAATATTTGGCAGGTTTTCTTTTGGTCTTTCGAGTTTATGCTACAGGTATTACCTCAATACTGTTACCCGTCCTTTCAATGTTGCCTGTTGTCCCTCGATGTCGGTGTACTTCACTACCCAAAAATACACCCCATTAGGCACTTTATTTCCATTACTTGCCAATCCATTCCACGCTATTTTTGGATTACTGGTACTAAAAACCTGGTTGCCCCATCTATTATAAATTCGGGTCTGCATAGTAGCAATGCCATTGCTTCTGATGGGCACCAATAAATCATTTTTACCATCCTCATTGGGAGTAAGTATGTTGGGCATTACCAAGTAAATGTCACAATCTCTTTCCTGAACGTTGATTTTTGCCATTGTAGAGCACCCATTCACGGTCACTTTTACCTCATAAATCCCTGCTTGGTTAACCTGAAAAGTAGCATTGGTGGAATTATCTTGCCATAGATAGGTAGCATTGGGCGTATTAGCATCCAGCAACATTGTTTTTCCTAGGCACAAGATGGTATCGTTGCCCAGGTTAATGGTTGGCAATGGATTAATCACTTCTATGGCATCAGTTACGCTACAGTTGTTCACAGTTACCTGCACCCAATACCTGCCTGGTTGTGTCACCTCGTAGGTGGATTTGGTGGTGTTGTCTTGCCAAAGATAAGTAGCATTGGACGTGGTGGCGTCAAGGATGATGGTTTCTCCTTCGCATAATATTGTGGTACGATTGCCTAAATTCACTGTGGGTAACGGATGGTAAGCCACCTCAATACTATCTCTTGTGCTACAATTGTTAACAGTCATTTCTACCCAATAGGTACCTGGTTGAGTCACCTTAAATGTAGCACTTGTAGAATTATCTTGCCACAAATAGGTTGCCCTACGATTAGCCGCTTGTAAAGTCAATGTTTCTCCTTCGCATAGGGTAGTATCTTTTCCTAACGATACCAAAGGATAAGAAGCATAAGACACTTGAATGGTTTCGGTGGAGGTACAACCATTTGCCGCCCTCATACTTACCTCATATCTACCCGGCTGTGTCACCTGGAAAGTAGCGTTGGTAGACCCATCCTGCCATCGATAAGTAACATTTGGAATGGTAGCATCCAATATCATCGTTTCTCCTTCACATAAGGTAGTATCGTTGCTCAGCGACACTAACGGCGAAGGGCGTACCTCTACTTGTTTACGAATTGTATCAGTTTTGCACCCAATGCCTGATTGTACTACCAAAGTAACCGTATAAGTACCAGGTAGGTCATAATAATGGGTAGGTGTATGCAATGTGCTGGTATCCTGATTGGACCTTGGATCTCCAAAATCCCAATAACTCTTATAATCGCCCAAATTGGACGAAGATTGATTGGTAAAAAACATTGGTTGATTGGTACACGCAACCTGATGGGTAAAATTTGCTTGTAAAGATAATGTAGTAGTACAAGTAGTTGTCCCTCCCGAAGAATCAAAATAGCTTTCTATAAAGTTAGGTAAACCCAAGCTTCCAAGTTTTCCTTCCAGATGAAATCCATTCTTTATAAAATTGCAGGCAGTTCCTGCCTGGTTAGGGTTCGCTATCACGTGGAGATAATCAAAGGCATTGCTCTCATTCGTCCAACTGGTTATGTATATTTTGCTATCAGGCCCCAATTGCAAAGCGCCTACTCCCCAACTTAGACAAGATCCAGGATTAGTACCTAAATTGTTATGAATAATTGTGCGTGAAGTAGTGATATCTGCCACGTTTAAATCATATTGTACCAACTTTCCACAACCATCATCAATCGCTGGAAACCAACCACTACTCAGGTACAACTTGGTGCCATCGGGGGAAAAACTAGCGCCATAGTAAGACGCACCGAATATTGGTCCAGTACTGATGGTATCTGGGATCGTCTTCCAAAGGGTAACCTTTCCCGAGTCCCGATCAAAGTTAAAAATTTCGGTATCCTGGTTTGGCATAACAGTTACTAGCTTGGTACCATCAGGTGAAAACTTGAGATGCCCTTGAAACTGCCTTTGTTTTTGACCAGCTTTGGATACTACTGGGTAGGTGCAAATGCCTTTTTCAGTCACATTTATGGCGTAAAAACTATTGGTATGGTTTATTGTAGTCATTACCCAAACATCGGTATTGTTACAGTGTTTAACCGCGGCAAGTTTTTCTGTAGTACCCGAAACAAGTAAGATATTTTTCTCTACGATTCCGCCTAGCCCCCCATTGAGCGCCATATTTACCAGCGAATACGTCAAACCTCCATCACTATAGGTAGCTCCCCATGGAGGTACCGTAAAAATGTAGAAAAGTGAGCCATTGTTTGGAACAGGCACAATCAACGCCGATTGTGTAGAAGATTCGCCGCCTTTAAGTCCAGTACCATTGGGCATTACTTGGTGCATTTTGTTCCAAACAGTAATTCCATCAGTATAAAATAATAAACTCCCTGATTTATCGGAGATCGTTGAAGTACCTTCTAATTGGTTTAAATGAGGACTATTGATCAGTTTTGGGGAACCACTGTTGAAATCCAGGCCAATATTTTGCCCGAAGTACCAAATATTTGCTTCTTTTTGGGCAAAGGTAGAAGAGGTAATTGCTATCAAAGCGATTAGTAATAAAGTGCGCATGATCATTCTTATTTATAAAAATACTGTAGTTTAATGTAATGTATTGTTTAGTAAAAAGCGCTTATAAATAAATGCGATTGCTCAACTCAAACAATACGCAAGATATGCGTAAAATGTAGCTGGACTACAATGCCTTATGGCAAAAAATTAGCAAAATAATGATTATGTTCCAATACACTATTATCAACAACAAATCCCACCAGCCAAAAAAAGTCTGGCAAGGTTTATTGTTTGTATGCTCTGATATCAGGAAAACCAATCTCTTGCTTGTTGTTCATCTCCAAAGTATTTGGTTTCAAAAGGCAAATCTTCCTGCTGTTCTTCCATTGCTTGTTTGATAGATACTTCTTCAAAAACATCGCTGGATAACAAAAAAGCTAGCTTCCTTAGGTATGGTAGAATCACTGCAATAATATTTGCATTGACCCAATCTTGTACTTCTGGCTCTACTAAATAGCGCATCTCTCTGGAATCTACCAATACTTGTTGAACATCATACTGTTTATATAAATCTACATAGGCCAACATTACAGATTTAAAGTTTTCGGTAGTCATAGATTCACTATTGTTGGTCCATACTTGTTCCAGCATTTTTTTGTCGCTATTGTAATAGTGCTGACAAAATTTAAGCGTTAAAACTGGTTGTTTCATATTGATTTGTTTCTTGATTAGTAGTGAATGATTTCCAGTATACTTTATAAAGACTGATTATTTAGGAATTAACTGTTTACTTCAGGAAAAGTAGTAACTATCTTATAAAATCACAGTTACCGCTCAGGTAAGTGTCATAGAATATCTAATACATTGGTTTTTACACCCTTTAAATTATGAAAAAAACAATATTAATCATAGCCCTGTTGTGTACGAAGGTTTGTTTTGGGCAAGCTCAAATAACCGCCAAGATCGATCAATACATTCAGGATTTGATGCAAAAGCAGGGGATTCCTGGTGTTGCATTGGCAATCGTTAAAGACAACAAGATACTACACAAAAAAAAATTATGGTTATGCAAACCTAGAACATCAGGTGCCTGTAAATGACCAATCAATTTTCAGGGTTTACTCTATTACCAAGATTGTTATTTCGGTGGGCATATTTCAATTAATTGAACAAGGGAAACTTAGTCTGGAAGATAAAATCTCCAAATATGTTTCGGGTTTACCCAAAGATTGGCAAGACATACAAATCAAGCACCTTTTGTCGCACTCTTCGGGCATACCAGATATGGCTCCTATTCCTAAATTTCAGGATTTGACTGAGCAACAGGCCAAAGAAAAGGTGTTTGCCCAAGCTTGTAAATTTACCCCAGGCGAAAGGTATGACTACAATCAAACTGGGTTTTGGCTTTTGAAGCGGGTAATTGAAAAAATCGAGCAAAAAAAGCTGGCTAACTGGATTATACAACATCAATTTCAGTCTCCCAATGACACTGCATTTTTTTCAAGTGATTCTCGAGACATTATCAGACATCGGGTTACAGCTTATTTCCCTTTTACCAAGCGAACCCTTACCATTGACCACCCTTACCTGCAAGGGGATTATGCCCACGCTCAAAATGGCTTAAATCTGAGCTTGTCTGCATTTATCATATGGGACAATCTGCTACGTAATAATCAATTGCTCAAAAAGAAATTTAAGGATTTAATGTGGCAACTATACCCCTACACTCAATCGCCTAAAATATTTGCCTATGGCTGGGATAAGCGCCTTGTAGATGGGCATACATCTTATGGGTTTTCGGGTTCACTGGTGACGGCTTACCGAATTTTTCCTGCAAAAAATGTAAGTATCATATTGCTATCCAATGGCTTGACAAAATTTTACAACATAGAAAATGCAATGAATGCCCTTGCGGCATTGGTGATTCCTGGTAAGTAAGCGAGTAAGGTTGTTTATTGGAAGGACAGAAAAGTGGTTGTCTTATAAATTTGCAACTAAAGAGTTTTCTTTGATAAAAAGCGTTTAGAGGCACTTTAGACCTGACAGGTTTCAAAAACCTGTCAGGTCTGGAAAGATATTATGCGGACGACTTTTTTACTTGTAAGGCAGATCAGATGCAATAAAAAAAGACAGCCAATTTTGACTGTCTTTGTTAGTGGACCCTGCTGGATTCGAACCAGCGACCCTCTGCTTGTAAGGCAGATGCTCTGAACCAACTGAGCTAAGGATCCGATTAATCCTTGATAGTATTTTTGAGAAATTAGAGACACTGTCTCAACTTTTCGTGAATAATCTTCTACCTGTAAAGAAAATGATTTAAACTTTTGTGGACCCTGCTGGATTCGAACCAGCGACCCTCTGCTTGTAAGGCAGATGCTCTGAACCAACTGAGCTAAGGATCCAATTAATCCTTTATTTTCGTTTTATTTCCTCACAACTTTCGTTGATTGGGAGTGCAAAGGTAACTGCTTTTTGATAATCTGCAAAGAATGTGGAGATTTTTTGTAAAAAACTTTAATCAAAAACCCATTGCTCCCTGCTCTTAACTCCACCTTTGGATCAACAAAGCCAAACCTCCAGTAAGTAGCCCTAAAATGAGCCAGTAGATAGGGGCAATAAGTAGTAAGCCTAAGTAACTAGAAGACACTCCCATTTTACTCAACATTTGCTGTTCATCGGGATGACTTTTCAAATAAGCACTGAGGAAAGCAAGGTGAGTGGCAGTAATGGCTGCACCAGTAATTAAAGCATATAGAAAAGCTTGTTTGAATAAAGACCCCTGAAAAAATGAATGAGCATACAGCGCCAAACCTACAATAAGGGCAAGCCAAACCAGCATCTCGTATTTGGCAGCTACTATAAATACAGTGAGCAAACCCGCCAGGATGCCTACCATAAGGTATACTAATAATGATTGAATGGTCATTTGGTTATGATGGTTTAAAACGCTTGAATGCTTAGGGAACTGAAAGGATACATTTTTTCTTAAAAAATATCAAATAGCTCATCAATTTTGGCAAATGCTGCAAGTATAACCAGGTATAAGGTCATTCTTTGCTACAAACTCCAACAATTTACCCTTGGTCTACTCACCTTTGGTGAATGCTTCTAAATATTCAAAATGGTTTACATTATACCGTTTCTTCCTTTGTCATATATTTTGGTTATTTGACGAAGCAATATATACTTTCCCCTATGAACAAAATTTGGAGATCAATCAAATTATTATGGACCTGGAAATATTGGCCCATGGAACTTCTCTATTTACCCTTGACCTTGTACGTATTTACGATTGGGACATTCCGTACAGGCCGCTTTTTTTATTTTGCTGCAGCCAACCCACAAATAAGTTTGGGCGGCTTTGCGGGTGATTCTAAATACCACATTTTATCTCATATTCCAGCTAATTATCGCCCCAAGACGGTTTTGATTGAGCAAAATGCGCGTGATTTTCATTGGGTAGCCCAAATCGTACAGTCATGTGATCTGCACTTTCCTTTGATTGCCAAACCTGACTTGGGCGAAGGAGGCTTTTTAGTAAAAAAGATTGAAGATATGGCGGCCTTGCGCACGTACCACGAACAGTACCGTACACGTTATATTTTGCAAGAATTTGTAGAAGCTCCATTAGAGTTAAGCATTTTGGTCCATAATGCTTCGGGAAAATTGCAGATTAGTAGCATTACCGAAAGGCGTTATTTGACCTTGGTAGGCGATGGGAAATCTACCGTGGAGCAATTATTAAGACAAGACAAACACGCCCAGTTTCGCACCAAAAAGCTCTCTACACTTTTACACCAAGATTGGGGACGTGTTTTGGCTAAAGAAGAAACCTACCAACCTATTCAAATTGGCAACTGGGACTATGGTGCCACCTATGTAGACCAGTCCAGCCAGGTCTCCTCAGACTTTACCCAATTATTTGCCCAACTCAATCATCAAATTGGGTTGTTTGATTATGCTCGCTATGACCTCAAATGTAAGAGTTGGGAAGCACTTTGGCGCGGTGATTTTAAAATATTAGAAATCAATGGCGTAAAAGGAGAACCTATTCATATCTATGACGCTAAGGTACGTCTTTGGCAGGCATATAAGGAGATTTTCAAGCATTGGGAATACATCCTGAAAATAAGCCAACGCAATCGCAAGCAAGGAGCAAAATGCCCCAGGCTTCGCCAGGGCTTTCAGATTTTGTTGGCGCATAAGCAAAGTAAAACTCAAGCTATCCAAGGGCATTAATACTGCCCATATGATTGATCTTGTTGGGCTTGATGCATATTATGATTAGCTCTTTCGTAGACTTGATTCATGTGCAACAATACATTGTCAAGAGTCTCAAATGCCTCCTGGTGAGGCATGCCGTGAATTTTCGGCATACGTAATTGCTCTATTTGGGAAATATCTTTTTCGGTCAATAACCCTCGATGTTGTAACAGTTCTTTGGTTCGGTTCATTTGCGCATGACACTGATCCTCCAAACGACGTAATTCTTCTTGTTTACTGGATAATTCGTAAATGTAGGTTTCCATTGCTCCCAAAAACGACTTGAGCGCTTCCAATTTATCAAACCAATTGCTGGCAAATTCAATGGCTTGCTGTTTTGATTCGATTTCGGCCGACATAGGATGATTGGGTATAATAACAGCTTGCTCCAGCGCCTGAGCTTGTTGATCCAGTCGAATGGCTTCGTTTCCAAGATGCAAAAATTCCTGATGTACTGATTGGTATTGCTCAAATGCCCGGATCAGTTCACCTTGATGCTCAATGATTTCTAAAGCGGCTTTTTCAGTTTGTAACCAATCTGCTTCGGGGGCTTGCGCCAACAAAGCGTCTAATCGGTTTTTGGTTGTGTGAATATGTTGTTCAAATTGGGGTAATGAAGGCAAATTGGCATAATCAGGTTCATTGACCCATTGGGTAATATTTTGATCCAGTGTATCTATATGATAGCTGAGGTTGTTTTCAAAGTTTTTGTGGGCATCCGAAAAACGCACAAAATAATTACGAATATCCCGCTGGGCATTGAGGGCAGTGTCTAGGTTTTCTATGATAGCTGCCCAATTTTTGAGGGTTTCTTTAGACAATTCGTGGGTTTGTCGCTCATGGGTAGCCACTACCTGGCGTTCACGTTTTTTATCTACATAGGTATATTGGCCTTGCCACTGATCTATTTCGGTGCCTAAAGTACCAATACGGCTCAAGTCTCGTGGTAAGCGGGTTTTATAGCCTTCAATAGTTTCTTCTAAATACTTTACTTCTTCCGTCATCTGATCCAGGCTTTGGCTCAATCCGATAACCTCCGTATTTTTTTGGGTGATTCCTTTGGCTTCTTGCTCAGTAGATTGATCCAGGCGCAAAAACTCCCAGCCTTGCTTTATTTTTTGGTCGATTTGAACTTGCAGCTGGGTCAAATCCTCAAATTTGGCAAAACTTACCGTCGTTTGCCACCACGAGGTATTTTCGGCTTCTATGGCCTGAATACGGCGGTCATAATCAGGAAGGGTTTGCTCATAATTTTGCTTCTTTTGTTCCAGCACGTCCAGCGTTTTGATGCCCTCTACCAGCATCGTATTATTCTTTTGGATGGGTGCTATGACTTTGATACTTCCCTCTACCCTACTGATAAACTCCCGTGCTTCTTCTTTTGTCATTGGTTTTTTACCAATGGCCGAATCTCCTAAAATATTAGCCTCAGTAAAATGGAGGTATTCATCAATGACTTGTGAAAGATCGGCTGCATGAATATTGTCACCAATATGAATTAGATCAGGGTATTTGTTGAGATAGGTGAGTGCCTCGTTGAGTTCTTTGAGACTTGTTTGCAAATGATGCAGGGTTTCTACAGCTCTACGTCGCAGGGATTTTATCCGACTTTGCACTACCAAGTAAGTCACCAATACTCCAATCACTATCACAACAGCTACGCCCAAGCCAATCTGAGCACCAGAAATGGCTAACAAAATATTTAGGAAGATCATAAATTTACTTTTTTGAATCGGTGTCGGCTATACATAACCTTCAGCACTTTATCTACAGTACAATAAAGCTATATTATAGTTCTGAACTCTTGAACTTATGACTTTCCTCGCATTTTTACAAAGAATGCTAGCGCCTTTCTTGTTTGCCTAAGACTATACCTAATCTAAACTCTACCCCAAAATAATTAAGATTACTCATTTGCTCTTCAGCAGGATTGCTTTGATTAGTAGCAGGATTGAGAGAAGCATTGAGTTCGGTGTAATCGTTGGTACCCAATTGTAGCGTATAATAAGGCCTTACCCCTAGCATAATGGGGCCAATCAATACATGGACTGGCAAGCTAAAAGCAGTGCTGAAAGTAAAGTTGTTGATGAGTTCTGCTTCACCATCCTCACTTTTATCATTGATGAGATGAAAACCTAAATCAGGGGCTACGGCTACTCCAAAGCCAAAACTTTCGGTACTTACCCCCATTAACCCAAACGATACCTGAATGTTGTGCATGTTAAATCGAAGTTCACGCTCTAGGGGTGGGCGACCAGGAGGACGCTCAGTAGCATTGAGGTTAATGCCTGCATTGCCATAGCGTAATTCTAATAAAATTGCGGTGTTGCCTAAATATCCATATCCGCCTAAAAATGCAGAAAATCCAGTGGGTTGCTCTACTTGGGGCATTGCTTGATCGCCTATCAGATTGCGGGTTTGATTGAATTGGTCAATGACGTAGTTTAAGCCTTTGGGGCTGGCATTGGCTTGGTGATATCCCCCACCCAACACTGTATAAAAATATTGTTTTCGGGCATAGCGTTGGCTGTATGCTTTGGTGATAACTACACTACATAATAACAATACGATAAGGTATCTAAGCTTCATAAAATAGGTGTTTTGTGAGCAAAGGAAACAGGTGCTAAAATTGTGCTAGCCCATTTAAATACCCCTCTATTTGTAGTCATCCTTTAAAAATGCAGGCCAAAACTTACATCTTTTACCTATTGTAGCTACTGGCCTGTACTTCAGGTGCTTGAACTTTGCATTTTATTTCGCAGTTTGTATTTTACGAATAAAATTACGACAAGAATTAATTAATTATTTTCACCAATGTGGGTTGCAATCAAGAAATGGATCGTATTGTTCAATTTAGCAACAATATCATTCATCAGTCAGGCACAGGTACCTCAGAAACTTTCTTCTCTAACCGCTACTCTATTCATTGGAAACACACATTTATCCTATTTTGAGGGTACCCAGGGTAATATAGATTTTGCGCAAGTCCAACAAGCAAGATTTGTCCCTGTTCAGCGTTCCAACAATAGTTTTGGGTTTTCCAAAAACATTTTTTGGTTCCGTTTCAAGCTTCAAAACCTACAAAAAAACCAAACTGACTGGATGCTGGAAATCCCTAATCCGTTGTTAGATTATGTAGACTTTTATTACAAGGAGGGGGAAGTCTGGAAAAAACGCTCGATGGGAGACTTGCTTCCCTTTGATCAAAGACCTTTTTATAGTCACAACTTTGTGATCCCGCTCAAAATTACTGATCAAGCCATCCATACCTACTATATTCGAGTAAAAACATCAAGCCACCTGCAAGTGCCAATCAATATTGCCTCTCCCAGAACTTTTCACAAAAAGCACGATCAAGAAAAATTCATCACTGATTTGGAATATGGCATTTTGCTAGTTACGATTCTTTATAATTTATTCATTTTTTTTTCGCTACGGCATATTTCTTATCTGTTGTATGTATTATGTATTACCAATGCGTTGTTGTCGTTGATGGGGATCAAGGGGTATTCTTTGCAATACCTTTGGCCCGATTGGCCTCAGTTTAATAATAATTCGTTGCTGTTTTTTATCAGTCTGTTTGACTGTTTTTTCGCATTATATGCGATTTATTTCTTGCGAACCAAGAAGTATGCACCTCGTCTCAATTGGGTTTTGTTCCCGTTGGTTGTCGTTGCCCCTCTAGCAGGTTTTATCTCGTTTATCAACATCGATTTAGCAGTTAAACTTGTGCTTCCTTTGGGTATAATACTCACCCCCGCAGTTATTTATACTTCTGTCGTATGTTATCGTAAAGGATTTGTGGCTGCTCGTTTTTTTATTTTGGCCTGGGCTGTCTTACTTCTTGGTACACCACCTTACATATTGGGTACTATGGGGGTGATCCCTCTTAATTTTTTCGTACAACACTTGATGGATTTAGGGTTTGTATTGGCGGTATTATTACTTTCGCTGGCATTGGTAGATGGGTACCGTTATGAGAAAAAAACCAAAGAGACTGCCCAACAACAAATGCTGGAAATGCAACAAGGTATCAATGAAAAGCTGGAAGCCAAAGTGCAGGAGCGCACTCGACAGTTAAAGGAGAAAACCAATGAAATATTGACCCAAAATGAGGAACTCCACCTACAGCAAGAAGAGATCCTGGCGCAGCATGATTTCATAGCCACTACCAACCAGCAGCTCAAAATGGAGAGTAAAAAAACTGAGGAAAGTATTAGAGCTGCCAGTGCTATACAAAATGCCCTATTGCCCAATGAAACCCAACTTAGGGAATTATTCGGGAAAGATTATTTTATTATTTACCGTCCTAAAGACATTGTATCGGGTGATTTTTATTGGGTAAGCCAGGTAAAATCCAGGTTGAGAACTGAAAACCTATGGCAAAATAACCCCATACCAAGCGAAAATAAGGAGGTATTGCAGCTGACCACTAAAACACTACAGGCCGGTGAAGTATCGTTTTTGGCGGTGGTAGATTGTACTGGGCACGGAGTTCCAGGGGCGTTGATGGGGATGATTGGTCATTCGCTACTCAATGAGATTGTGAATGATTTACAGGTATTGGATACCAACAAAATCTTAGATCACTTAAATGAAAAAATTAGTCAGGATCTTATCCAAGAGAACAATTTGAGCTTGAATAGAGGAATGGATATCTGCTTGTGCAAGCTGACAAAACAACCTGATGGACAAACACAAGTTACTTTTACTGGTTCTAAGCGCCCTTTATACTATGTAGACCAACAAGGCTTACAGGAATTAAAAGGAGATCGGATTACGATTGGGGGCTGGGGAAATAAGACTATTCCTCGTTTTTCCAGTCAAACTATTTTGCTAAAACCAGGCAATATGCTTTATCTCACCACAGATGGCATCAGTGATGCGCCTAATCAGCAACGTAGAAGCTTTGGAACCCGCAGGCTTAAGGTTTTCCTGGAGAAGTGTGCCCATTTGCCTATGGCTGAACAAAAACAGCACTTAGAAAAGATGTTGGAGAAGTTTTGCCAAGGAACTGAACAAAGAGACGACATCACACTATTTGGGTTGCGTATATCTTAAGGCTATTCTTACCTTATCGCCATCATTTGGAATATTTATTGATCTTAATCGAATGATTCCAATCTTATCATTTCCAACTAAGATTTTTGATGGTGATTCGCATATTCAGCAGGTTTTTACTGAACAGTTCTTTAGCGCTTTTGTTAGTGTTGCCTTTGTGTACACAAGCTCAGGTAACTCAAACACTTGAATCTACTACCTCTTCGGTCTATTTGACCAATCAAAGCCTGTACTACCTGGAAGACAAAGCTGGGGCACTTTCCTTTGAACAAGTAAAAAACCGTCCTTTTCAACCCCTCAACAAAAAAAGCAATAGTTTTGGTCTCAGTAAATCAACTTTTTGGGTAAAATTTACCCTTAAAGACGCTCATCCCGGCCAACATAGTTGGTTATTTGAATTAGGCCATCCACTACTTGACTATGTAGATTTTTATGCCCCTACTGATAGTAGCTGGAACAAACTCAAGCTGGGTGATATGTTTCCCTTTCATCAGCGCCCTATCAAGAGTCGCTTTTTTGTGGTGCCCCTACATTTTACCGACTCCTCGCCACATACTTATTATATCAAGGTAAAAAGTACCAGTACTATCCAATTTCCTATTAAGATTTATAAAGCCAATACCTTTTATGTAAAACAAGGCTATGAACTCTTCGTTTCGGGGCTGTACTACGGTATTATCTTCGTAATGGCCCTATACAACCTATTTATCTTCTTTTCGCTTAGATCTCAATCTTATCTATTTTATAGCTTGGCACTATTCTTTGGTTTGCTGTTTACTGGTGGTATTAAGGGAGATACTTTTCAGTTTTTATGGAGTCAATGGCCTACTTTTTCCAGTGTTACGATTGTTATTTTTGGTTCGCTTTTTATGATGTTTCTGGCCTTGTATACCAATAGTTTCCTCATGACTCGAACCTATGCGCCATTTCTTAGAAAAGTATTGTTAGGAGTCATTGTATTGAGCATACTGAGTGCATTTATCAATTTGTTTGATGCAGGGATTGGCACTATGATGCTGATTGGAGTTTTTCTGGTAAATATGCCTTTGATGATTATTACTGGAGTTATTTGCTACCGAAAAGGGCTGTCACCTGCTCGTTTTTTCGTAATTGCCTGGATCGTATTGGCAGTTGGGGGATTTTTGACCGCAGTGGCTTATGCTGGTTTTCTTCCTTTTAACTTCTTGACGAAAAATGTACGTGATATTGGAGGGGCAGTCGCGGTAGTATTGTTATCTCTGGCTTTATCGGAAAGGTACAAGCAAATCAAAAAAGAGAAAGAGGCTACCCAGATGAAAATGCTCGATATGCAAAAAGAGGCCAATGAACAATTGGAACAAAAAGTACAGGAACGTACCCAAGAGCTGCAAATCAAGAATCAGGAGGTATTGACTCAAAACGAGGAGCTTCACCAGCAGCAAGAAGAAATTATAGCGCAAAATGAGTTTATTGCAGATACCAATTTGAAACTAAAAAGAGAGAGTAGTAAGACCAAAGCGAGCATTCAGGCAGCTAGTGCCATTCAGAATGCTATTTTACCCAGCGAAGAACGTCTGAAGGATTTATTTGGTAATGATTACTTTGTGTTTTATCAACCTAAAGACATTGTGTCGGGAGATTTTTACTGGACAAGTATGGTAAAACCCAAGTTTAAAATAGAGGATTTGTGGCAAACTAATCAGCCCAAAACCGAAGAAGAAGCTATTTTGCAATTAACTACTAAAACCCTCAATGCCAAAGATTTAATTTTTATAGCGGTGGTAGATTGTACTGGTCACGGAGTACCCGGAGCATTTATGAGTATGATTGGCAATGCATTGTTGAACGAAATCATCAATGAATCTTTGATACTAGAAACTGATAAGATTCTGACACGTCTCCACGAAAAATTAAACAAGGAATTGAAGCAACACAACCAAGAAAATACAAGCCATGGAATGGATGTATGTCTTTGTAAGTTAGAAAAACAAGATGAAGGGCATACTCGTGTATATTTCACAGGGGCTAAACGTCCCTTATACTATATTAAACAGGGGATGTTGCAGGAGTTGCGCGGTGATCGTATCTCACTTGGAGGGTTCAATCAACAGCATAACAATTTTACCGTACAAATCGTTGACTTACAACCTGGAGATACTTTATACCTCACTACCGATGGAATGGTGGATTCGCCTAATACCCGAAGGAAAAGCTTTGGCACCTTACGTTTGAAAAACTTGATAACTACCTGTGCTACACTACCTTTAGACCAACAAAAAAGCAAATTTATTCAAACCTTGAAAGACTACCGTCAGGGAACTGAACAGAGAGATGATATCACCATACTAGGCCTGCGCATTTCCTAAACCTATTGCTATATGATAAACCAGCATATTTTTTGATCTCATAATCTTGATACCAGCTGCACTATTACTTACCAGATTAAGACTATTGATTGTGATAAAAATATTCAACAAATTTTTCCTGAATACTTTTCTGTGGTTTTTGATAAGCTTGCCTATAATTACCCCAGCCCAAGTAACTCAAGTGCTCAGACCCAATATTTCTTCGTATTTTCTTACCAAAGATAAGCTATACTATTTTGAGGATGTCAAAGGCAAGTTCAATTTTACGCAAATACAAAAACAATCATTTAGTCCTGTTACTAGAAACGCTAATAACTTTGGGGTTTCAGCTTCAGTTTTTTGGCTTCGTTTCAAGCTACAAGCGCCTACAAACAATGCTAAAAAAATAAATTGGCTAATGGAATTGGCGCATCCCTTGTTAGATCAGGTAGACTTCTACATTCCTCAAAAACGAGGCTGGAAAAAAATGGTTTTAGGGGATCATTTGCCTTTTGGCCGACGCCCTATTCACAGTCGTCATTTTGTAATTCCATTAGACTTTAAGTCTAACACTACTCAAACCTATTATTTACGGTTGCAAAGCACCAGTACCGTGCAAGCACCTATTACCATTTATCAACCAGCAGCTTTTTATACCAAACAAAACTATGAACAGGCCATTTTTAGTTTGTATTATGGCATTTTGTTGGTGATGAGTTTATATAATTTATTTTTATTCTTCTCGCTCAAAACCCGCCCTTATTTATTATATAGCCTCGCTATATTTGTAGGGCTGGTGGCCCGGATAGCCATCAAAGGGCAAGGGCCTCAGTTATTATGGCCCAACTGGATCTGGTTTTCTAATATCTCGGTGATCCTATTTACGGCTCTCTTTCAAAGCTTTTTGTTATTATATACCGATAGCTTCTTAAATCTTCAAAAATACGCACCTCGTTTACGAAAATTTTTCTTTGGTTTAATCGCGTTGAGCTTATCGATGGGTATCATCAACTTTTTTGACCTGAGATTAGGCACCAAGTTATCCATTGTAGTTAATCTGACTAATATGCCATTTGTTATTGCGGCAGGGGTGATTTGTTATCGCAAAGGTAAGATTGCGGCTCGTTTCTTCATTCTGGCTTGGGTTATTTTCGCCATGGGCGTATTTATGAACGCGCTTACGCTCACAGGCGTATTACCATTTAATTTTATCACCAAAAATCTCATGGATATAGGGGGTACTTTGAATGTGATTTTGTTGTCGTTGGCTTTAGCAGATAATTATCAACAGTTTAAGCGAGAGAAAGAAGAGGCTCAGAAGAAAATGCTCGAGGTACAAGAGGAAGCCAATGAAAAACTTGAACAAAAAGTACAAGAACGCACCCATGAGTTACAAGTAAAAAACAACGAAGTTTTGACCCAAAATGAGGAACTGCAACAGCAACAGGAAGAAATTATGGCTCAAAACGAATTCATTGCTGATACTAATATAAAGCTCAAAAGAGAAAGTAATAAAACCAAAGAAAGTATACAGGCAGCCAGTGCTATCCAAAACGCTATATTACCAAGTGACGAACGAATGATTGACTTGTTTGGTCCTCAGTATTTTGTACTGTACCAGCCCAAGGATATCGTATCGGGAGATTTTTATTGGATAAGCAAGGTTAAACCTAAGTTCAAAATAGAGGATTTGTGGCAAACCCATCAACCCAAAAATGAACAAGAAGCGCTGCTACAATTGACTACCAAAACCCTGAATGCCAAAGAAACTACATTTTTGGCAGTAGTAGATTGCACCGGTCACGGCGTACCAGGAGCTTTTATGAGTATGATTGGCAACTCTTTGCTCAATGAGATTATTAACGAATCTTTGATTTTAGAAACCGATAAGATTTTGACTCGTCTCAACGAAAAATTGAATAAAGAGCTGAGGCAAAACAACAAGGGCAATCTTAACCAAGGAATGGATGTATGTCTCTGTAAATTAGAAAAACAGTCTAACGGTAATACAAAGGTATATTTTACAGGAGCTAAGCGCCCCCTGTATTATATCAATCAGGAAGGGTTTCATTCTTTGAGAGGTGATCGCATCTCTATTGGAGGGTATCATCATACCAAAGCATCATTTACAGTACAAACGATTGAACTACAACCCGGAGATATGTTGTACTTGGCTACTGATGGGATGGTAGACTCCCCCGACCCTCGCCGAAAAAGCTTTGGGACGTTGCGTTTTCAAAAACTCATGGAAGCTTGTGCTTCTTTGCCAATTGACCAACAAAAACAGCAGTTTGCCCAAACCCTGGAAGATTATCGTAAAGGAACCGAACAACGAGATGATATTACGGTGTTGGGGTTACGGGTGTAGATAAGCACGATTCAATTGCTGGCTTTTGTTTTTGGAAGCGCTTTTTCCCAAACAATTGAATCGTGGTTTATCATCAAGTAAGTTTACTATTTGTCTTCTTTAAAAAGCTTTACCAAAGCAGGCTTGGTAACTTTTCCCATGGCATTACGCGGTAAGTCTTTTAGCATCATGACTTCGTTGGGCAACTTGTATTTGGCCAGGTATTCACTCGCCCAGTCACGTAAGGTTTCCAGACCAATGAAGTGATTATGAGGCTTGGTAACAATGGCCGCCGCCACCATTTCTCCCCACTTCTCGTTGGGAATGCCTACCACAGCGGCTTCTTTAATGTTGGGGTGTTTGCGTAGTACTTCTTCAATTTCTAAGGCAGAAATTTTATACCCACCGCTTTTGATAATATCTACGGAGTTGCGTCCCAAAATACGATAATAACCATCATTATCTCTTACCGCAATATCGCCCGTGCAAAACCATCCATCTACAAAAGAATCGCGGGTAATGTCGGGCTTGCCCCAATATTCTAAAAATACAGAAGGGCTTTTCACTCTGATCTCTCCCATATCATCAGGACCAGTAATCAATTCGTTGTTTTCACCCACCAAAATGATTTCTACTCCAGGCAGTGGTCTTCCAATAAACCCTGGTTTACGTTCGCCCAGCAATGGGTTAGAAACCGCCATACCAATTTCGGTCATACCATAACGCTCTAACAAAGTATGTCCACTAATCTCTTTCCACTTTAGCAACACACTTACAGGTAGTGCTGCTGAACCAGATACCATCAATCGCATGTTTTTTACCCCCTCCGAAAGACGTTGTTGTTCCTCAGGCTCGAGGCTATCCCAATAAGCAATTAAACGATTGTATACCGTAGGTACCGCCATAAATAGGGATAGGTCTCCTTTGGCAAACTTTTCCCATACTTTTTTTCCGTCAAACTTAGGCATCATTTCGCACTTGGCTCCCGACCAAAGTGCCGAATACAAAATATTGATAATACCGTGCACGTGATGCAAAGGTAGGGTATGTAAAATATAATCTTCTGGTGTCCAACCCCAGGCTTCAGTCAAAGTCGTAATCTGCGCTTTAATAATTTCGTGAGTGGTCACCACCCCTTTAGGGCGACTTGTAGTGCCACTGGTATAAATAATCAAAGCCCGGCGATTGGCCTCTACTTCGGGCAATGCCACATTTCCGTTGGTTTGTGGCAATTGCTCGGCGTTTTCTACCAATAGATCTGCTTGGTTGAGCGGCTTCAAAAAATCTTGATAATCGTTGGTAGTCAACACAATTTTGGCCTGGGTATCTTCCAAGATGTATTCAATTTCTGGGATAGGGTGCGAAATTCCCAATGGCACCGCAATACCTCCTGCCCTCCATATCCCCCATTGGATAGCGGCATAGTAAAAATTGGGAATGGCCATAAATGCCACTCGGGCTTCTTTCAGGTCTTGACCATTGTTTTGGTGTAATAGAAACTGGGCAATTCGTTCCGATACTTCTAACAATTCTGCATAAGTATAGGTATTGTGTTCGTCAACAATGGCTACCTTTTCCAGATATTTAAAAGCTTGATTAACCAAGGGGATCATAGAGTTCATGTCAATGTGGTTACGTTTACAAAGTGTTGGGAATTAATTGATTAGTAAATTAATTTACCATCAATCTTGATTTTTTTTCGTAAAATCAAAGTTAGTTGTATTTTTGAAAACACACCAAAAAACCTCCTTAAATGCAAGAATTAACCCTTGAAGAAAGAGATCTTTATCGAGCCATTGGTGATCTGGCTTACGTAATTGCCACCGTTGACGGTGTCTTGTCGAATAGTGAAAAAATTGTTTTCCAGGAAGCCATTAAAGAAGATTTAGGTGAAAATAGCTGGCTGGCGCTGGATCGTTTTGAGCAATTAGAAAATGAATACATCGACCGTGATTTGGAGGTTACGTATAATCGGGTAATGTTCATTATTCGAAAAAATCAGCAAGCCCTTACCCAAGAACATATCGACACATTCATTTCGATATTAGAAAAGGTTGCGGGGGTATATGGTATCTCTGAAGAAGAAATGTCGGTGATTACCCAATTTAAAGTAGATGTAAAAAGGGTATACAAACAAGCCAACGGTTAAAAATGCCTCACTTTCTTACGCTTCAACATCAGAAATTTACTTACAAGCAAATCAGCTCTGGGGAATACCTTACCCAAAAGCTTGATGACTACAGTCTGGCTACTTTGAATTTTTGCGCCGACTGGCTCCAGGGCAAGGCTAGTTTCACGATTCATACTTCGGGTTCTACTGGCCAGCCCAAACCCATCGAGTTGACCAGAACCCAAATGCAGGTAAGCGCCCAAATGACTGGTCAAGCCTTGGGGCTTCGTTCGGACGATTCGGCTTTTATTTGCCTCAACACCTCCTATATTGCCGGGGTAATGATGTTGGTGCGGGGATTTGAGTTAGGCTTGCAAATGACCATTGTAGCGCCAAGCAGTCATCCTTTGCAACATTGGTCCATTGCTCCTATTTTTGACTTTACGGCATTGGTCCCCTTGCAAATACAAACGATTCTGCAGGAAAAGAATGGGAAGAACTGGCTTAATGCGGCAAAAGCGGTCATCGTGGGGGGAGCACCCGTAAGTTATGCGCTGGAGCAGCAACTTAAAAAACTCACAGCCCCAACTTATGCTACTTATGGGATGACCGAAACTGTGACGCATATTGCCTTACGCCGAATAAGTGGCCAACAAAGTAACGATTATTATGAAACGCTACCTCAGGTAACGATTCAGCAAGATGTGAGACACTGCCTCCAAATTAAGAGTCCCACAACACTAAATCAATGGATTACCACCAATGACTTAGTAGAATTGATGGCTCCAAACCAGTTTAAATGGTTGGGGCGAATTGATCGAGTTATGAATAGTGGCGGGGTAAAAGTACAAGCCGAAAAAGTAGAGAAAGTACTGGCTCAGGCCCTGCACCAGCAACAAATTAGTTGTCGTTTCTTTGTAGCTGGTATGCCTCACGACCGTCTTGGAGAACAAGTAGTCGCCATTTTAGAAGTTTCGGTTTTAGAGGAAACCACTCGAACACAGCTTTTATTGATGCTGAAAGAAAATCTTTCTCTGTATGAAGTACCCAAAGCTATTTATAACATTCCTCGGTTTGCCGAAACTCCTACTGCTAAAATAGACCGTTTACAAACGCTCCAGCAAATCGCTACCAAGTAATCCGATAGGTACACACATCGGCACCATCTAATCGGCTGGGTTTTGAAGGATCAATTTCGACCTCGATGTTCAACACTCTGGGAGGCTTAAACTTACGTGCCATCGTAGTAATAATGCCCCGGTCGAAGTTGCTTGGGTAAGGATTGCGACATTCCATCACAGCTAGTTTGTCATCCATATTAAACCTAACCAACTTATAATAACCAATTTCGCCATTACGATGATTCATCTGATACGCCATATCAATAGATAGGAGCGCTTTCTCGAGAGTATCTATATCGGGGGGAAACTCAGCGTGTTCCGGGATGGCTTTGCCAATCGCAAACAAAGTATTGGAGCCATAAGACTCTCCTATTTCTTTGTAGGCATTTAAATTACAAATCATTGGATACCACTCTTCAGACTTAAGGTTAGCAATCCCATTTCGTTGTAAAACACCTACCATTTCGTCTCGGTATATCGGAATAGCATTCACAAAGCCAAGAATAGATTGCCCGCTTACTTCTACATTTTCATCAAAAGGAATGTATTGAGCCATAATTATAGATTTTAAACCAAGCTTATTTACATAAATCCAGTTACCAGGTAATTCTATAAGTGCATACGTCGGCACCGTCTAATCGACTGGGTTTTGAAGTATCTACCTCTACACTAATCATCAGTATTTGAGGAGATTTAAATTTGCGTGCCATGGTAGTAATAATGCCTCGGTCAAAGTTGCTTGGGTAAGGGTTGCGACATTCCATAATCGCTAGCTTATCTTCTTGATTAAACTTGACCAATTTGTAATACCCAATTTCACCTTGGCGGTGATTCATATGGTAAGCAATATTGATGGATGCCAGTGCTTTCTCAAGATCATCTATGTCAGGAGGAAAATCTGCGTTTTCGGGAATGGCTTTACCAATGGCAAAAAGCGTATTGGCGCCATATTTCTCTCCTATTTCTCTAAAAGCGTTTAACCAAAGTACTTGAGCATACCACTCCCCTTCCTGGGGGTTTTCGATGCCATGATGTCGTAAGATCTCCAGCATATCATCACGAAACATTGGCAAGGCATTGACAAAAGCCAAGACAGTTTGTCCGTTTACTTCTACGCCATCTTCGAAAGGAACATATTGTGCCATATTTGTTAATTTGAAGTTGATTTGTTAGTATGGATTAGTGTAGTAATTTAATATTTTTAAGCTAAATAATCTAACAAGCTTATTTATTGTCATTTTTATATTTTACAAATTGACGTTTCAAAAAATATACATATATGCAACTAATCAAAGTGGCTGCTGCCATATTGAATCAAACGCCGTTGGATTGGCAACAAAACACTCAAAATATTCTGGATGCACTGACCGATGCCCGTCAACAAGGTGCTACACTGCTTTGCTTGCCAGAACTGTGTATTACGGGTTATGGCTGTGAGGATGCTTTTTATGCACCCAATACTTGCCACCAGGCAATGGAAGTATTGGCAGAGGTGTTGCCTCATACTCAGGGAATGATTGTGTCTATTGGATTGCCTTTATTGGTGCAAAATCAATTATTCAATACTGCTTGTTTGATTGTGGATGGCAAAATAGCTGGATTTGTTGCTAAAAAATTTCTGGCTGGCCAGGGTATTCACTATGAGCAGCGCTGGTTTAAAGCCTGGAAAGGAGGTGAAATCACAACCATTCGCTTACCCGATTTTTTAGGAGGACAAGAAGTAAAAGTAGGTGATTTGTATTTTGATATTGGAGGAGTAAAAATTGGCTACGAAATATGTGAAGATGCCTGGGTAGCCAATCGCCCAGGGAGAGACCTGTATAAATACGGCATTGATGTTATTTTAAACCCCAGTGCCAGCCACTTTGCTTTTGGAAAACTAGAGATCCGTAAGCGTTTTGTACTGGAAGGTTCCAGGGCTTTTGGGGTGAGCTATATTTACGCCAACCTACTGGGCAACGAAGCTGGACGGGCTATTTATGATGGTGGAGCCTTGATTGCCACCAATGGCGAAATGATTGCTACAGGAAAACGATTTGCTTACGCCAACTGGGATACGACGGTATCTACTATAGATGTAGAACTCACCCGCCTCGCCCAAATCCAGAATCAGGTGCCTTTTGAGGAAGCGGATGACTATCGTCATAGGGTGCAATTTGCCTTTAACTACCCCGCTTGTGCACCAATGCTGCCTGCCAATGAAACCGAAACCTGGGAACAAAGTGCTTTTCTGAAAGAAGAAGAATTTAGTCGAGCCGTTTCTTTGGCGTTATTTGACTATATGCGCAAAAGCTTTTCTCGTGGATTTGTCATTTCACTCAGTGGAGGAGCCGATTCTTCGGCGGTATCAGCTTTATGCTATTTGTTGATTGAACTTGGGATAGAGAGCATAGGTGCCAATCGTTTTTTTGAAAAATTGGGCTATATCAATGCATTGCAAGCAATGGATCGTGAAGCACCTGATGTAAAAGCACAAGTTGCCCAAGCCCTGATTACTTGTGCCTATCAAGGCACCCGCAATAGTGGAGATGTGACTCTAAATGCAGCCCAAAAACTGGCTGAAGGCATTGGGGCTCAGTTTCACGTATTAGATGTGGAACCGCTGCGCGAAAACTATGTGTCGCTCATCAGTAAAGCCATCGGGCGACCTCTTAATTGGGAACAAGACGACATTACACTACAAAACATTCAGGCACGTTTGCGCTCCCCCAGTATTTGGATGTTTGCCAACCTCCATGGAGCTTTGTTGCTTTCTACCAGTAATCGCTCCGAGGCGGCGGTAGGCTACGCCACAATGGATGGCGATACTTCGGGGGGAGTAAGCCCGATTGCGGGTATAGACAAAGCGTTTTTAAGACAATGGCTTCGTTGGCTGGAAAAGGAGGGCCTTCATACTGGTTCCAAAAACCTCACCCTTCCTTCGCTCCACTTTGTAAACGACCAACAACCCACGGCAGAACTACGCCCCCAAGACTCTAACCAAACTGATGAGGGAGATTTGATGCCTTATGATTTGTTAGATGAAATAGAAGAACTCGCCATTCGCGATAAGCGCACCCCGCTGGAGTGTCTGCAAATGCTACAGGCCCGTTATACCCAGTACGATTTACCGCAACTCAAAACCTGGACTGACAAGTTTTTTAAGCTTTGGTGTCGTAACCAATGGAAACGGGAAAGATACGCCCCTTCGTTTCATCTTGACGATAAAAACCTGGATCCTAAAACCTGGTGCCGCTTCCCGATACTTTCGGGAGGGTTTAAGAAGGAATTGGCAGAAATGTGGGCGTATGAATCCTAGCAGGTGGTTACGCTGGCTGTTCAATGTAGGGATTGCCTGGAGCATAGGTTTTACAACAACCACCTTTGGGCAATCTCTTCCTCAGCAAAGCATTGATTTTCAATACGATAATGATTTGTTTACCCAAACCGATCAGTATTATACCCAAGGGATTCGCTGGCAATACACGAGTAGTCAACTCAAACGATTTTTTCTCAATCGTATGCTATTAAAATTGCCTAACCAATCGCAAATGGGGAACACCAGGACTATCAAGCTGCAACATGCCGTGTTTACGCCTACTAACTTGGGAGTGGCCTTGCCCTTGCGTAATGATCGCCCTTATGCAGGCTACCTGACGTTGGCTTACGCTCAACAACAAATCGATACGCTACATCAGCAAATCCTGATGAGTGGGATACAAATAGGCAGTATTGGGCGGCCAGCTTTTGCCGAAGGCATGCAAAAAACAATTCATGATGTAGTCAACAGTGAACAACCTCAAGGCTGGGACAATCAAATTGCTCCTGAGGCTCTTTTGGGATACCAGTTATATTACCAAAAAGCCATTTTGGGAAAAATTCAGCGTTCTCACCTGCATTTGTTTGGGCAAATCAACCTAGGCAATTTGCTTACCAGTGCCTTGGTTGGTGTTGGGTTTCAATTAAAAAATCGCCCCAAGGCTCGTTTAAGGTGGCAGTTGAGTGGTAGTACCCAAATACAATGGATAGGGCACAATGCTACTTTACAAGGAGGCCTGTTCAATCGTAGCAGTCCACATACCTTTACCCCTCAACAGATTAAACGAGGGGTAGTTCATCATCAATTGGGGGGTATGATTGGCATTGGTCAATATCAGGTAGGCTATGCCTATCACTTGATCAGTCCTGAATTTGTAGACGGAGATAATCACCGTTGGGGAAGTTTAAAAATGAGGGTAGAGTTTTAACCACTTGCTAACGCTGCAACAAATCTTGAAACCCATCAATGTATTGGCTTACGTGGTAAGCATCCATCAACCCATGATGCACAAATATAGCCACAGGCATCTTTATTTGTCTTTCATTTTTACCTAGCTTACCAAACGAAATTTTGGGGTGACTATCTGCCCAGTCAAAGTTTCGGGCGTGGGTCAACCCTTTAAAGTTGATCCAAGGAATGGCCGAATAATGAATGGTATCCAGGCGAGCCGTATGCTCATTCATTCCTAATCCAGTAGAGTTTTGTGCTCTTTCTTTTTCTTTGGCCGCCGCTGCTACAAACTCCTCAAAAGACTGGGTATAAGGCATATAAGAAAACATAAAGGTTTTGTCTTCTCGCAGCAAAGTGGTTGTGGTATGTATTTGGTCAAATACCACCACATTGTCACCTTTGATGCGATACCTAAACGCTGGCACCTCATTGACTGCCTGGGTAGACAAAAAATGGTAATACAAAAAAAATGACCAATCATTGGCTTTGCACAACTGATATGCCTTGGTAACATCTACCTCTACCGTGATCCCAAAAAACGGTTCATTACACTGACTAAAAAACTCAAAGTGCTCTTTTCTATTCCAATTTTCTTTGTCTAAAACCTTCATCATATCTATGCTATATATTCCAACAGTTCCGAAATATTTTCTAATTGCTTAAACTTAGGATTCTCTATCTTAATATCTACTTTTTCGTATTCCCAGGTAGTGTGATAAGGTATATGAAAACCATACCCGCCTATGTTGAGCACAGGTACTACGTCAGACTTCAGGGAATTACCAATCATCAAGAAGTTTTCGGGTGCTACATCCAAGTGCTTGATAATTCGTTCGTATTCGGTTTCATTTTTTTCGGAAACAATTTCTACATGATGGAAATAATGTTCCAGCCCCGAACGCTGTAGCTTTCTTTCCTGCTCCAATAAATCTCCTTTGGTAGCCATAATCAATCTATATTTTCCCTGTAACCGATCCAAAACCTCGGGAATACCAGGGAGAATTTCCACGGGGGCATTGAGTTGCTCCTTCCCCAAATCAATTACTTTTTCGATTAATTCTACCCCTATTGCTTTCCCGGATACATGGATTGCAGTCTCTATCATTGATAACATAAACGACTTGGTACCATAGCCATAATGCTGGAGGTTTTTTATTTCGGTTTTTAGCAACTCCTGCGATATGGTATGATGAGGCAAGAAGTCTTCTAACATATCACAAAAACGACGTTCAGTTTTTTGAAACAGCGGTTCGTTAATCCACAAAGTGTCATCTGCATCAAAGGCTATCACTTGTATCTTTTCCATAATTTTTTCCTGTAAATGGGGTTATTTTGCATTTATTGTTACAAATTTAGATGCAACCACTTTCACTGCACTTAACAATTGTAAAGCATCATACAAAAAGTTTTTTTATCAATCTTGCAAAACCTACTCAATACCCTCAAAAAATATTATTCACTTTCTAATGAAGCCCAGCAACTGCTCCTGCCCCGGCTAGAGCCATTACCTATGAAAAAGGGTGAGGTAGTAATTCCCGAATTATACGAATCTCCTTATGTCTTTTTTATAGAGCAAGGAGCCATTAAAACCTACAATATCGATGAAAAAGGCAATAAAGAAGTGGTATGGTTTGGCTTCGAGGGTGATTTATGTTTTTCGTTGAGTGCTTACTTTGATATACCTCCAGTACTCGAAACCTGTGAAATGTTAGAAGATGGTCTGCTCTATCGGGGAAGCGTGCAGTTTTTCAGACAATTGCATCGAGAAAACCTAGAGTGGGCCAACTGGGCACGTTGTTTTGCAGAAGTACATTTGGTGCAACTATTTCAAGAAATAGACGAGCATCGTCCTTTGAATGCCAAAGAACGCTACCTGAGCCTCATCAAAAGCAATCCAAATATTCAACAGCGAGCACCACTCAAAGACATTGCTTCTTATTTGGGCGTAAGCCCGGTCACGATTAGTCGCTTTAGAAAAGAAATGAAGTAAATCGTAGGGTAATCATTTAGATCAAGATAGGCCACAAAAAAACTCTGAGTAAGATATATCCTACTCAGAGTTTTTTTAAGATACCAGGTATTATTTATGGACAATTAGCACCCCAGGGCACACAAATACCAGGCTCGCAGAAAAACATACGTGGTCTTGGGCAAGATCCCCAGCCACCTTTTACATTTTGCTGCTCTTTTTTATCAAGCTTTTTTACGTTTTGTAGTTTTTTAAATTTTTGCATAAGTGTATAATTGGGTTGATGAAAAAATTTGTAAATCCGCTTTTAAACCAGCGTTTTTACAAAGAAGTCGTAATGACTTCAAAATTTTACTTTTGTAAATATAGAAAACTTAACAACATTCTACTGCAAAAACTGATAAATAACCTAAATTATCCTAGTGAATGATTTATTTTCATTGGTAAACAAACTTAATACTGTGTAACATAAGTTTTTCCTTGTTTTATTTCAAGTGCTAGCCGGATTGTGAAGGCCCAACCCGAGGCGATAAATTATTTTGGTCTTAGTAACAAAATAAAAAACTGGTACCTCTTTGCAGAAGCACCAGTAGTTTTAAAAGGTCTATTGCTCAAATATTAAGTCATACTTATCGTCCAATTTTGAAAGACGCATCAGGAGTACCTGAAAAACAACGAGGAATGATTGGGTAGTCGGTCGTAATCACGTAGTAGTAAGTACCACCAGGGAACTCCGGAGTTACTCCAAAGCGCCCATTACACTCATCTAAATCTCCTTTACCTGCTACATATTCGAAATCAGCTTCGTACTTTCCATTATAAGCCCCACAAGGTGCACTGATTCCATCTCCCGGTCGGTCGCCCGATTTTATCTGATAGCTTGAGGTCATTTCCTTCACGGCACTACCTGCATTGCTGGCATCGGTATAAGCATATTTATAATAGATTGGGAAACCATCGGCAGCCCAACCTACCTGTACCATTTTAGTACCATCAACCCCCAATGCATCAGCATAAGTCTTAAAATCACCGTGGTAATGATAACCTCCATCGGGTTGCAAATGAGCTTGATTACAATCCAACGTAGTAGTCGTTGTATTGGTAGTGGCTTCCAGCACCCACTCATAGTTCATTTCTCCAGTAGAGGTGTTTTCATATGGGAAGTTGGCCCCAGGGTCCATTTTTACTCCATTTAGTGCTACTCCTACCACATATTCAAGGCGAGTTGAGCTAATCACGGGGGTTACTTGACTGGCTTTCGCTGGTACCGAGGTCATCGTCCAGGTAGATTGCACCGCCATAATCTTATCAGGAGGTGAACCAAAGGTGTGATTGGGTACATTGTTGGTCACAATGGTCCGTACATTATTGGCCACTGTTTCGGAGTAAGAAGCCGTTAGATTTGCTTGTTGAGCCGTAAAACGACACTCACTAAGTGACGTAGTAATGGTATTATCTACTGAACAAGCGGTGTTATCAGAAACCACACAATTGAAATTATCGCTCACTGTTCCACCGTTGCCATCATCGGCAGTTACCGTAATTACGCTATTTCCTTCGGCCACCTCGGTAATGGTCAAAGTAGTGTTGCTCACGCTAATAGTTACCGTGGCAGTATTGCTACTGATGGCCGTCAAAGTGAGCGAATGTTGGTCAGCATCGGTAAATACATTGGCAAGATCAACAGTTTGGGTACCAAAGCCCTTATTTAGACTTAGGTCAGGGAGTGAGTTAGCGACCGTTGGTGCATTGTTTTCCTGAGGTGCTAGATTTTCTTCGTTTTTGTTGCATGCAGACAAGCAGGCGATGGCTATCAAAAAGCCCATCATCCTCAATACTTTGTTTTTAATTATCATTATTTTCTTAATAAGTGAAAAAAAGTTTCTCTGGTGAGGGATCGTGATTACTCACCAGTTCTCTCAAAGAAGAGCACTTTCGTAAAATTGTACTCGTCTCTCTCTTTTTTTTTCACTAAAAACTTAGAAGCCACAAAAGCGGATTATTTCACCCGAAAGGTTTGTACCAAGTGCGCTACGATGCCATCATATGTTGTTTTTTGAGCCTTGGGATACACCAAAGAAAAGTGAATATTGTCTTGATGTTTTTCATAAAAAATACGTCCATCCTTCCGTATGCCTGATAATACAAAGTAATTTTTGCCAAAATGGCTGTAAGTCAATTGACTCCCATTGGTGGATGCAGCTTGTTTATGACTATTGAAATACTTTTTCCAATCGACTTGCCCTTGTTGGTCTACAAAAGTGGTTTTTATGGAATACGTTCGATAAAAGGTTAAATAGGCTTGTTGATCTTTCGACACAAAATCTTCGCTCACCCCTTTTGCAGCAGTCCTCGCCGAATAAGTGAATACCTCGTAGGGAAAACCTATACTATACCCTGCTTTTACATCCGAATGAAAACGATATTTCACTCCTTGAATATTTTTAGGCGTTCCTAATAAGGTAAACAATCTTTCTTCGCTGGCTCTTGGTTGTTTTACCAATGTTTGATTAAATGCCACTTTATACTTTTGGGCTTTGAAGTTTCCTCCTGGCTTTTTTAACCCAAACCGATTGATCCAAATCTGCTGATTTCGTATGCCCCAGCGGCCATAATATGCCGCAGTGTGATTGACTACACCTGCCAATAGATCATAGCCCAAGGGCTGCCCAGATACGCTGGAAAAATAACTCAACAGATAGTGTTTTTGGGTAAAGGCTTTGGTTTCAGTCTTCAAAAACGACAATAAAATCGTTACCTTCTGCTTTTGAGAGTAGTTGAGCCGCCCTACTGGATATATAGATGCGCGTAATAAATCAGATTTTTTGACAAAAGTAATCAGGCTATCCTGCGGATTGTTGTATTGCTCAATGTTTGCTTTAAGCAACCGTTTTGCCTCCTCATTTACCAAGCGTTTTTCTTCGTCTACGTAAATTTTACTCCACTCAGTGGACGGATAGTCCAGGACCTCTTTTGGGTCAAATTCCCGATAATAATCCCTTAGTTGAATGAAAGCCGAATCGATAGATTGACGCTTGGTGCTAGTTTCTGCAATCTGATCAGTTTCAGGTGGAGCATTTTTTTGATCCGAACAAGCTGATAGTACGCAAAAAAGCGTTGAACAAAGCGCAAGGCTTAATTTACTGGTTCCTGCCTTATAGAAGAGTTGCTGCATTTTGTTTTTTAACAATTGTTTTTAATACTTTATTCCCTAACTTTCCTGCCGCAAAATCAACCATATTTACCCAAATATAACCACTACCGAAAACTTATGCATACAATTCAAAAAATCGTTGAAATTACCCAGGCTACCCCTCTCAAAATCCACCAACCTAATCAGGAAATCTACCACCTGCTATTAGACAGCCGTAAACTATATCACCCTACCAAAGCGTTATTTTTTGCCATCAATGGTGAGCATCATGATGGACATGATTTTGTCCAGGAATTGTATCAAAAAGGAGTCAGAAGTTTTGTAATTGAGCAAGCAAACTTCCCAATAGAGCAACTTCCACAAGCAAATTTTTTATTGGTAAACAATGCCATTCAGGCCCTGCAAAAAATCGCCGAAAATCACCGTCAACAATTTAATTTTCCAGTCATAGGCATTACGGGAAGCAATGGTAAAACGGTGGTGAAAGAGTGGCTGGCCAAACTGCTGACCAAACATTATCGTATTGTCAAAAGCCCCAAAAGTTATAATTCTCAGATTGGGGTACCACTATCGGTATGGCAAATGCATTCCAGGCACAACCTGGCCATTTTCGAAGCAGGTGTGTCAGCTCAAGGTGACATGCCCCCTTTGCAACAAGTTATTCGGCCCAGCCTGGGCATATTTACCAACCTGGGCACGGCCCACGATGAAGGTTTTGACAATCACACACAAAAACTAAGGGAAAAATGGCAACTATTTCAAGGCTGTGAGCAAATCGTTGCTTGTTATGAGCATTTGACAAACTACCCTGATTTGCTCCAGGATAAACGTTTAATCACCTGGGGGCAAAGCACCCAAGCAAATGTGCGCATCTTGGCTAAACAAACGCTGGCAAATCAACAGGTAACCAAGGTAACATACACTTTTCAACAACAAAACAACACGCTCAATATCCCGTTTGTAGACGAAGCTTCCTTAGAAAATATCCTGCACTGCTTGGTAGTCATGCTATCTCTACAAATTCCTTTTGAAGATATCCAAGAACGGGTGAGTCGCTTAAGGCCTATTTCGATGCGGATGGAACTCAAACGAGGGGTACGCAATACCTACCTCATTGACGATTCATATAGCAACGACTTGGCAAGTTTGAAAATCGCCCTCGATTTTATGAGTACCCAGGATGCCCAACTCCAAAAAGTGGTGATCCTTTCGGATATGTTGCAATCAGGTATGTCTCCAGCACTTTTGTATCAATCTATTGCCGATTTGCTCAGTAGCAAACAAATTGACCAGTTGATTGCGGTGGGGAGCGAATTTGCCAAGCATCAATCCTATTTACAGGGTTTAAACACTACTTTTGTAGAAACTACCGAGCAGCTTTTGAGTCATCCCGGTTTGGCTTCGCTCTCGCAAGCGGTAGTACTTATCAAAGGAGCTCGTCGTTTTCGCTTTGAACAATTGGTCTTGCAGCTCCAGCAAAAAGTACATGGTACGGTGCTAGAGATAGACCTGGATGCCTTGGTACATAACCTCAATTATTACCGTGAACGTTTAGCCCCTCAGACCAAGATTATGGTCATGGTCAAGGCTTTTGCCTATGGCAGTGGTAGTGCCGAAGTAGCCCACTTGTTACAGTTTCATCGGGTAGATTATCTGGCAGTGGCTTATGCCGACGAAGGGGTGTTTTTACGAGAGAATGGCATCACATTACCTATCATGGTGATGAACCCAGGAGAGGATACTTTTGATAAACTTCTTCAGTATGACCTAGAACCTGAGCTTTATAGCTTTCGGATACTCAAGGCTTTTATCCAGTTTTTGACTGACCGACGCCAGTCTAGCCGTATTCACCTAAAAATAGACACTGGGATGCACCGTTTGGGTTTTACCCCTGGCGAAATTCCTGAACTGTTGGCAGTACTCTCCCAACAAAACGATGATACTCCCTCGCCTTTGCAGTTGATGGAAATTGCTTCGGTGTTTAGCCATTTGGCAGGAGCCGATGACGCTGCCCATGCGGCTTATTCTCAGCAACAAATTACCCATTTTACCCAAGTAGCTACTCAAATAGAGGACGCCATTGGCTACCAGGTAATCAAGCATATATTGAACTCTCCAGGAATTGTACGTTTTCCAGAGGCACATTTCAACATGGTACGCTTAGGCATTGGACTTTATGGAGTAGAAGCCAACCAACTTGAGCAAGATCAGCTCCGAGTAATTAGCCGCCTCAAAACGACTATTTCGCAAATTAAGCACCTAAAAACTGGTGAAACCGTAGGATATGGAAGAAAAGGGGTAGCCAAACGCCCTACCAAAACTGCCACGATTGCCATTGGCTATGCCGATGGTTTTAGCCGAGCCTTTAGCAATGGAGTAGGCAAAGTATTGGTGAATGGAGTAAAGGTGCCAGTAATAGGCAACGTGTGTATGGATATGAGTATGATTGATGTGACTGATGTAGAGGTAACAGAGGGAGATGAAGTAATTATTTTTAACGAGACGCTTTCTATCATAGAATTGGCCCAAAGTACCCAAACCATCCCCTACGAAATATTAACCAATATAAGTGAACGGGTCAAAAGAGTTTTTTATCTCGAATAATCTACATTTAAAGTTTTTGGCCAAAGATAATTATTTCTTAAGGTGAAGCAATCATAACCAGTAATAAGAACCTATCGGGAAAGTTTTCGTTTTTTGCTTCTCAGTTCTTTT
>DMXI01000356.1 GCA_003483885.1 Microscillaceae bacterium | reverse complement strand
TGCCATTAACCATTAACCATTAACCATTACTAACCTTAGCTATGGATTTCTACTAAATATTTTACTGTGCACTGCGCTTCATTATATACAATGTATTCGTTGTTGAGCAAATCAGCTCCTCCACGGGCAAATAGAGAGTCATAATTACCTTTCTCTTTGAGCAAATCTTCGGTGAGTTCATACATCCAGTATTCGTGACTCCTTCTACGTAAGCAATTACCCAAATGTACCTCATAAATGGCCAAATAAGCTTTATTAGATTCGCCACTTGTCCAAAAGCTACCATAGAGAGAAGAATAGCCCATGGATTTTTTTACTTTATCTGCAAAATAAAGCCCATAACCAAACATCTTTCCAGTGATCACGGCATTAGAAGGACGCAATACCAGCCCGGTTTTTAGAATAGACCACCAGTTTTCATTGCGGCTTCCGTGCCATAATAACTTAGTGCGGCGATTACGCGTATCTTCTACCTTATTGTCAAAATTGGCCTGAGTCTTTAGGTTGGTTACTTTATAAGCCTTTTGAAAATAATCCTCAAAATATTTGTTACCCATCAATTGGCGAATTGCCAGAATATCACTGAGTTCTGCTGTTTCAATTTTTATTCCCATAGCGTCCAAAAGTGTAATATGTTGGTCTTGATGCTCAATCGTATGTTGATAAGTTAATACCTCTCCCCGCATGACATCCAAAGTGGCCTGTTCTTCCGCAACTCTTTGTTTTACCGATTGACTATCATCTAGGTGTTCAGTAAGGTATTCCTCTACTACATCCATTTTCCTGGGAATAACCGTAAATAATTTAAGCAGCAAATCATCTATTTCACGGCGAGGGTTCAACATTTTGTGATCCATCAATTCTACCAGGCGAGAGATTTCATCCACCAAAAGTTGTGCTTCGTCCAATTGAGTAAGCGTTACATTTTGCGCATTGATTGTGTAGTTTTCAGTTACCGATTGTTGTGCAAATTGTTGTAACTCTTGCACCAAGAGGGCAATTCCAGGTTGTTCAATCGGAGCCAAACCATCATCTTTCACCGCATTTTGTTGCTCATACATATAAGTCACATCTTTGTAACCCTTGCGCAGTTTTTCTTTGTACTTTTTGCTCCATTCCTGAATAGGATAGGTATAAGTATCCGCATAATTTTCTCCAATACGACCATACTCTACAGTAAATGTCCCGTCCTCATTGTCAGTCATAAGATAAAACTTATTATCATCATCATATCCATAATAATAGTAATAGCGACTTTGAGAAGGCTTTTCATTACTTACTTTAATCAATCTTTTAACCTTTTGATGCTGAGTGACTTTTTGCAATATATCCTTAGAAACCTCTTTTACTTTTTGAGCTTCTTGAGTATAGCCGCCAAAAACCAATTGTTCCTCCAGTTGGCCCAAAAAGTCAGTAATGTCTACTCTATCCACATGTTTTTCTACGATTCCAAACGCTTCGTCCCATTGAGCGGTTGCTATCCAAATTTTGCAAACGTGTAAGATGGCATCCTTTTTCTCTTCATCCTTCCAAATCTTTTTTGCTAAATCCAACGCACGATAAAGGAGTTTCTCAACTTTGGTATTTTGCCCCAGCACTTGGGCTATATAAAAAGCTACCTGAGCTAATGCCAGCGATTTTTCATAAGTCTTATTGAGATCTTCGGCTATTTTGAGCGCATTGCTCAACAAAGGCCTGCTTTTTTTTTCAGAAAGTTGTTTACTTACAATAGTCCAGAGCCATACTTTACTTAATGGGTCCTTGAAATCTATGACTGCATTAATGGCTTTTTCTACTGAATATTGCTGAATCGTTTGATGCGTAAGTTTTTCGATTAACCTTAACTTCACAGGAATATCTTTGATGCGTTCTGCCGCATGGAGCGCTTCAATCAAGTTATTTTCAACCAATCGCTCACTCATTCCTTTGAGTAAAGTAGTTTGAGTTTTGAGCGTCTTAATTTCTGAAGCAATTGCAAGTGCTTTTTGAACCTGTTTATTTTCAACGTAATAATCAGCCAAAGCTCGTAAGGCTGCCGATTGGCTACGAGGAATCAACATTTCTTGAGCAGCTCGGTAAGCCAAGTTAGGGAGGCGTTTTACTAGTGCTTTTTGTAGTATTTTCTTTAAAATGGCCGCCTGTTTGCGCTCATCAGGCAGCCATTGAGCTACTTTGAGGGCTTGTTCTAAAGTGTGACTCTCTAGTAAATTAGTAATGATGAGTTCCAGGCTCATCACTCTGTTTTTTTTGAGTTTAATGTCCTTAGCGAAAGCCAGGGCCTTATCAATTTCTTGATTTTTTAAGTAGTAAGTAACAGTTTCTTTCTGCGTCATAATGCGGGCATTTAAGCATAAATCGAATAATGTTTATACCTAAATTTACGCACTATCAGGTGCATCCAATAACCTTACATAAGTCTGAATTTAGTTTATTTTTTTTTATTATTTTAAAGACTTAAGTACTTGATTACTAAGTGTATAACATTGGGTTAGCAATAAAAAAATATTGTTTTTTAGAATGATTCATTGTTATATTTCATTCAGATCTGTAGCTACCTAATAACTAATTCGTTTTGCATTAACCATTA
>DMXI01000297.1 GCA_003483885.1 Microscillaceae bacterium | reverse complement strand
AAATTTAAACAAGCTCTGAGTTCCACATTATAGTCCTAACATTTTATATTTTATGAAGGTTTCTTCAATTATTGTATTATTTGTATTGTTGGTGGGCATATTTTTTACGGTGGCGTACTGTACCCGTCAACCATCGGCGAGTTCTAAAAACACGAAAAAATCGTCTATGAAGAATAAAAATAACAACAAGGTCACTACGTCTAACACTACTGGAGATGCAGCGAATAACAATGTGGCCGTTCAAGACACCAACTCACCCTTCAAAACCCAGCAAATGACCTATGAGAGAGTGACTTACGCTTATCGCAAAAAACTCCCCATTATCAAAGGCTTGCTCAAACAACAAAATATAAACACACTCAATATCGAATTGTTCATCAGGGCTATGAAACAAGAGCGCCTGGTAGAGGTATGGGCAAGAGAGAGAGGCACCAAAAAGTTCAAACTCATCAGAACCTATAAGTTTTGTGAGTCTTCGGGAGCATTGGGACCCAAACGTAAAGAAGGGGACAATCAGATTCCAGAAGGTTTTTATCACATAGATCGGTTCAATCCAGTAAGCAAATTCCATTTGTCGTTGGGGGTAAATTATCCCAATCGCTCAGACAAAGTATTAGGCGATACCACCGCATTGGGGGGCGATATTTTTATTCACGGCGATTGTGTAACGGTTGGTTGCATTCCGATTACTGATAACAACATCCGAGAGTTGTATGTGTTTGCGGTAGAAGCCAAGGCTCGGGGCCAAAAGAAAATTCCAGTCAATATATTCCCTGCCCGCTTAGATGAGGCTGGTTTTGATAAATTAAAGGCCAAATATGAGGCAGAAAAACCATTGGTGAAATTTTGGGAAAGCCTCAAGCCCGGTTATCAATACTTTGAAGAAACCAAGGAATTGCCTACGATTATTTTTGCGAAAGATGGCCGCTACATTGTTAAAACAAAATAGTTAAAACTGGTATTAGGTGTGGGATATTGGATTTTTTAGGTATCAACCCTAGTACCTGATTTCCTACACCTAACACCCATGAAAAAAAACTACTTCCCTTCCCAAAATGTCCTTCTATTAGGGTTTATCTCACTTTTTTCAGATATATCCAGCCAAATGGTGTACCCATTGTTGCCACTTTTTCTGAAAAGCCTGGGTACTACTGTATTATTCATTGGGTTGATTGAAGGTATTGCCGAGGCTACTGCGGCTTTATTTAAAACTGTAGCCGGGCGATTGTCTGATCTTTGGCAAAAGCGTAAAATATTTGTATTGGTAGGTTATGGTTTATCCAACTTAATCAAACCTACCTTGTTTTGGGCGGTTAATTGGTACCAGGTATTATTTGTTCGCTTTGTAGACAGGGTAGGCAAAGCCACGCGTAACCCTCCACGCGATGCACTCATTGCGGGTTCGGTTGATAAAACCCAAAGAGGAAAGGCTTTTGGCTGGCATTTGGCCATGGACCGAGCTGGTGCTTTATTAGGACCATTACTGGCATTGCTTATCTTGTATTATACCCCCAACAACCTGAGGCTGGTTTTCCTGCTCTCCATCATTCCAGGCGTGATAGCGATTGCACTGGTATTCTGGGTAAAAGAAAATGTGAGCCGCAAATCTACTCCAAAAGCAGCCCTCAAAACTAAGCAATTGTATCAAAATCGCTCATTTATGATTTTTTGGGTGGCTTGCATTATTTTCACCCTTGGCAATTCATCCAATGCTTTTTTGATACTAAAGGCCCAGGAAGTAAAGTTTTCGGCCTGGCAAATGGTACTTCTATGGACACTCTACAATTTGGTTTGCACGATTGCTGCGCCGTTACTAGGCAATCTTTCCGATCGTTTAGGGCGCCGTCCACTCATTGCTATCTCTTATGTATATTATGCATTGTTGTATGGTTTATTTGCTTTTGCGACAGCATCCTGGATGATTTGGGCATTGTTTGCGGCCTATGGCATTTATTATGGTTTGTCTAAGGGAATTTTTAAAGCCTACATAGCCGACTTGGTACCCGACCATTTGCGGGCTACGGCTTATGGTGTGTTCAATACCGGATTAGGTTTAGCCTTATTGCCTGCCTCTTTGTTGATGGGAGGTGTTTGGAGTACGGTAGGAAGTCAATGGGCTTTTTTGATAGCTGCGGGATTGAGCTTGGTTGGTTGTCTAGTGTTTTTGATAGGTAATATGATAAAAAACTAAGTGAATAAATTGTGGGAAAGAGGTTTAGTAAATTTTTATTGGGTAAATATTGTTAAAATTTATCTAAAATTTGTATTTTGTAAATAACTGCTTTACTGAACTTGAAGCTAAACCTTGTTTTTGATAGATAGTAGCCTTATTTATAATATTAATATGCAAAGTTCAGTAAGGCTTTCTAATCACTCTACTTTATAAACTCACTTAATTGCCTCACCTTAAAATCTGGTGCTGCTTCAAATAATTCGTCTAGTATCCACTTGTGGGCATTGCCATAAATCACTAAAATTCGCTCGTTTTTCTGTTGAGCCAAATGACGAATATTTACAAATATTCTGGTATTGCGTTGAAACCAATGTCCAGTAAGGTCAGCACCTACATAGCTATCTCCTACTCCTAGGTTTACCAAACCAGTTAGCCACAATTGCTTAGAGCGAGTCGTGTTTTTAGGGGAATTTAAGAGCAAAAGGTAGTCTCTCACATATAGCTTGGTTTGTAAATTGTCCAGGTAGCCATTGTACTTTTTGTTGGCTTTGTCATACGCATGCAAGAGCTTCGTTTGATCAAGGCTGGCGGCGTATTTTTCTATATCCTCTAATTTGTTGACAGAGGGTAGCTGAGGTGGGCGATTGTCTACAGGATAGAGCTTGGCATGGTTAAACATTTTGGCTAATCTAAAACCTAGTTGAAAACTCTCATGCTTACCCAATTTCCATTGCCCTTTTTGGTATTTTTTATAGAGAGAGTCGAGCCGTTGCATGTGTTTAGGGCGCCATTCTACAGCAATACGGGTAGGTTTAAATTTTTTCAATTTTTTGACCAGTTCCTGAATTTGTCGTTGATTTTCTTTAGACGTAATGTCCAAATGGTTTTTACTGATGACATCACTACCATCACGTTTGCGGTTAAAGTGAAAAGAACCTAGTACAAGTACCTCATGAGCGGGTTTTTCTTTTAGATCAGGGAATTGTTGGAGTGCTTGTTTCAAATCTTGGGCTTGCACCGAAACCCATACTTGAGTCCCGAGCCAACAAATTACTAATAACAGCTGTTTCAATTTCATACTGCTTTTATCTAAATAACAATACATACTGCAATATACCCGCAAGCATTCCCAATACAGCGCCTACCATAATGAGAATCCATTCATCTTCCTGAAATACAGGACGTAAGAAACCTTCAAATTCTTTTTCCGTCAAACCGGCCATTTTCTCCTCAAGCATATTTTCCATATCCAGCGCCTCTTCGGCGTAAGCAAACGTATCACGAATGGAAAGGGGAATTTCCTGCATAAAACGATACACTGCAATATTTTTGATGACCTCTAACTGTTTGTCACTTACCACCCATTTTACCAAGCCACGGGTACTATTGATGGTGGTATCTATGGATTTCTCCAGGTTATCGCGTACAATTTCGGCCAAGTGGGTAGCGCCTGGCCCTCTTACCATAAACTCAAACAACCGCTCGGTAGTCAAGATGTCTCCTGATACAATTTTGGCGTACTCTACTGCTACCTCAGGCTGGCGTTTGATAAATAAACCCTGAAATTCAAATAACCCAAATAGGTATTTTCTGGGGTACAATGGCTCAAAAATGAGTTTAAGTGCAAGCCAATTGGTAGCATACCCTACGATTAAGCCAAAAAGCGGCAACAACCACCAGGGAGTACCAATCTTCATGACATTAACAAAGTAAATAGCCAAGCCCATTTGTACCAGGCCGAAGGGAATACCAAAGTACAGCCCCGACTTCTCGATAAACTTAAATTCTTCTTTGCCACAACGGATAAACATATCGTTGAGCAAAGCCTTGTTTTTGGTGAGTGCCGTTACCCCAATGGTTTTTAAGTCCAGCAAATCGTTGATGTTGTCTTTGATGTCGTTCATCATTTGCACCACCAACTGAGGCAATTCTTTGGTAATATTTTCGTAAACCTGGTTTTTGACAAATTTTGGGGTAGAACTCCAAATGGCAGGTGCCTGGGCTTGCATGACTTCATCGGTGATTTGGCGGGCGAGTTTATCCAGCGATGGACCCATTTCTGCGGCTACCCGCTCGGGTTTAATCAACCCAAATCTTTCTTCTATTTTTAGTAACTTGGTAGTGAGCATATCTACCGATTTTACCGCCATTTTTTTCGCTTTGGAAGGAATAATTCCTTGCCAGCCCACCGGGCGAATACCCACAAATTCAATGGGGTAAAAGGTCATCTTAATGGCCATTACATTGGTTCCCCAACCTACCAGCCCGCTCGAGATGGGGATAGAGGCGAACAGTAAAATACTCACTAAATATTCAGGCATGCAATCAACGTCTTAGGGTGAATAGGGGATAAATATACATGGTTCTCTGGAAAATCGGGCAGGAGCAAGCGACAAACTCCTACCCAACCTAAGAACTTGGTTCAATTAAAAGGTAAGCCCGACCCTAAATACTGGGTTTCGGTGAAGCTCACTGTTAGAGTCAGCAGTACGACGGTTCATGTCATACAAGATCATCGCTTGTAATGCAAACTTAGAGGAAATAGGATAGCGAATACCAGCACCAATATTGAGATTTAAAATCGTTTCTCGATTGCTGGTAGAAGTCGTCAAGCCAGTATTAGGATCAGTAGTAGCATTCACTTGTTCCAAGCTCATCCCTTCTATTTCTCCATGAGCAAATAAGTATTTGGTAGGGTAAAATTGTATAAAGGTACGAGCTCCAAAGTGACTGGCATTGGTAGAGACTCCATTGACTGATGTCTGAGTAAAGGCATAAGTCAGCCCTAGCCCCCCCAAAGTTTTTTCCCCTAGTTTAATCGCTATGAATGGGCTTACTTCCAGCAATAAGGGATTGCCTAACTGAGGAACCACCTGTACTCCAAACGATTTTTTTGGAATATCGTAAGCTTCTTCTTTGACAACCTTGACGATAGAGTTTTGGATAGGCTTTACTGGTTCTTTCTTTACCTTCTTTACGGAATCTACTTTGGTAGAATCCGTTTTTTTCTTTTCTACAAACTGTCCATAGCTCAATGAATTGAGCCCTAATAATAAGACCAAACAAGCAGCACTGGTTTTGATTAGCTTTTGATTGACTAATTGCGTTATTTTCATCTTTTAATAGTTATATCGTGAGTGTTGTGTCGTAAATGAAATGATAAAAGACGAAAATAAGAAAATTCTTTCAAGTAATGGGTAAAAAAGGAAAATGGTTGTGTTGCGTGTCGAGGAGCCTTGTGGCTACTCCGCAATACAACCATTTCAAGAAGAGATGATGAGAGAATTTATTGGTTTAAATACCTACATTGAAACCAATTCTTACGGTTACAGGAGTAGGGTAAGGAGTAACATCCTCGAGGTAGTTTAAGTTGTACAATACCATCAAGTTGACAAAAATGCGACCCAGGCGCTGTTGAATGCCACCTCCGATTTGAGGACGTTGTACATAAGCTACTCGCTGGAGTTCATTGGTTCTATCATAATAATCAGATCTCAATACCTCGTATTCACTGTACAAAAATAGGCGATTGCCTTCTCCAAGAAGCTGCTTGGTGTCGATAATATACTGCAAATACACCCTGCCCGAATAAATTTGGTTTTGCAAGTCTAAGGTTTGTCCAAAACTATTATTGAGCTGAAATCGGGAATAAAGATACCCAACACCTACGCCACCAATAAGCGAAGGAGTAAGCCAATATCCCAAAGTAGGCGATATATCTATAAATGTAGGGTTTCCAAACTGCAGCCAAAAGTTACCTCCGGTAAGCCAGCGCCTTCCCATTTCTTCATTGTCATTATCACGATTGGTGTTAGTCGTTTCGGTGGGTTTTTTAGGAGTGGGTTTTACCTTAGTAGAATCTTTGGGTTTTTTACGTTTGTCTTTGGGCACATATTGAGCAAAGGCAGTAGCAGAAATCGTTAAAAATAGCAATAAAACCAATCCTTTCTTATAGTGAAACAAGCTTACTTTTGGGTATTTCATATCTTCAATTGTTTAGATGACTTCCATGTCTCAAGTTGAACCTAATACGAAGGCAAATCATAATTTGTCCTCAAATTTAATTAACTCGTTTACTTCTTTAAAAAAAATGCCTAAAATCCTCCTTTAGTATTTGTATAGCAACCTGCATGACTTCATAGAGTAATGTTACCAATAAAACGCAAAATAATTCTAAAACCCCTATATTTGTGTATTATACAAGATAGTTTTACCCGCTGTCGTTGTATTTCAAAAGCGTTATAAAAATGATACAACTATTTATAAAAGCAGCTGTTGGCATTGGATCAGTATATTTTACTGCCCAATTGCTAGATGGGGTAACCCTGGAAGGGGTAGTTCCCACAGTAATTGTTTCTATACTTCTAACGGTGATCAATACCTACATTAAACCTATTTTAAAGATTTTAACCCTGCCTTTGAAGTGGTTTACCTTAGGTATTTTTCCTTTGATTATGAATGCTTTACTGATTATGCTGGTAGACAATCTGGTAGAAAAGGGATTTGATGTGAGAGATATTTTCTGGGCTTTTGCTTTTAGTTTTGTACTTTCGTTGGTATCCTGGGCATTTGATTTTGTAACCGCCCCACTGCAAAGATAACTTTTACGAAATTATCAAAAGAAAAAATATATGTAGGTAAATGTTTTGGAGAGAAGCAAATGTGTGTATGAAAAAATTGCTGACATATTTATTAATTATAGTTTTTAATGTGCATTCTTTTGGTGCACTATGGCTATTGATTGATCTGCATTGGCAACGAAACCAAATGCAGCAGCAAATTTATGCTCAACAAATACCTGCCGAATTTTTGACGATAATTACGCTCAACGAACAAGATCATAATAAGGATAATTTTCGATGGGCAAACGAAAAAGAGTTTCAGTACCAGGGCCAATGGTATGATGTGATAAAAGTAGTGGATAAAGGAGAAGTTACTCAGTATCATTGTGTGTGGGACGAACACGAAGAAAAGTTACAAAAAGTATTGCAACGTCAGGTGGCCAGCCAGATGCCGCTTTCTCAGGAATCTGGTATTGCGCTTAACCAAATATTTGATAAAACCTGGCTTCCTGGACAATCCATCATTTTTTGCACTGCTCCTGACTTTCATCAGGGGGCTACCAAATATGGCGATATCCCAAACTCACTACCTGTGTGTATGCAGGAAGTACCCATTCCACCCCCTCAAGTTTGATTGCTCATTATTTTCTTAAGAGAACAAACAAGAAATTGTATACACATTCTTAGATAGTTCCCTCCTTGTGTAGGGACTTATAGCTTTTTCGTGAGTACTTCATTAGTTCCCCGGCAAGCCGGCTTACAGCTCGCGGTTTACCGGAGGATCTAAGGATTTTCAGCAATAGTTTTGGCCCCCTACGGTTAGGAGAAATGCCTCGTACTCACCCAAAACTGAAAGTCCTGACCTTGCGGAAGGATCTATCTAGACTTTGTGTACTTTATTTTCTGATTGCTCCCTAAACTGATAGATTGAGTAGTATTTGATCTATCAAAATTACCTTTAATTATTAACCACAAGCTTCGGGTTATGGAGGAGATAGGTGCGCCCTTGCGTGATACCTTCCATAGTCAAAAGCACTATATATCTATAAGCACTTATTGAAAAATATTACAATGCGACATTTAAAATTTTTATTGTTAACCCCTATACTACTTTTACTGATGGTTTCGGCGGGCAATGCACAAATCGTATTTCAGCTCAAAGATAAAGAAACCAAAGAACCACTGGTGGGAGCTGTAGCCTACAATACCTCTAAAACTTTTCAGGCAGTGAGCGATAACCTGGGCAAAGTAAAGATGGGTACTTTCAAAAAAGGAGATACCATTTTTTTCCAGTTTTTGGGCTATAAAACCTTTTCGCTGGCGTTGGCAACTGCCAAGCCAGGACTGAATGAAATATTGATGGAGGAGGATATTATAGAAACCAACGAAGTGGTATTGGTGGCCAATCGTTTGCCTGAAAAACGAGAAGATTTGCCTCAACAAATCGAAATTATCTCGGCACGAGACATTGCCTTGAAAAACGTTCCCACTTCGGCTGATATATTGAGCTCTACCGGAAAGGTATTTGTACAAAAAAGTCAGTTGGGTGGAGGAAGTCCAGTTTTGAGAGGACTCGAGGCCAACCGAGTACTCATTGTAGTAGATGGGGTACGAATGAATAATGCCATTTACCGGGGAGGACATTTACAAAATGTGATTACCCTCGACCCAAACATTCAAGATCGGGTAGAGGTGCTTTTTGGCTCTAGTTCGGTGATTTATGGCAGTGATGCCTTGGGAGGAGTCATGCACTTTTATTCCAAGAATCCTACTTTTGATCTTCCTTTGCAGGTAAATGCCATGACCCGCTACGCGTCTGTCAACAACGAGTTTACCAATCATCTGGATTTTAACCTGGGTTTTAAAAATGTGGCCTCACTTACCAGTATTACTTATGCTCAATTTGGAGATTTGCGTTCAGGAGCCAATTCTAACTTTATTGATGGTTTTCGGTGGGAACTGCCCGTATATGCTGGTCGGGAAAACAATACAGACATAGCCATACAAAATCCTGATCCACTTTTGCAGAGAAATACGGGATACAACCAGTTGGACCTTACTCAAAAGTTTAGAATAAAATCAGGAGAAAACACGGAGCATACTTTGAACCTTCAGTATTCTACTTCTTCTGATATTCCTCGGTACGACCGTTTGTCTATTATCCAAAGCGATGGCACTCCCGAAAGTGCTGAATGGCGATATGGCCCTCAAAAAAGGCTTATGACGAGTTATCGTTTGCAGCAGACTTCCAAAACCCGTTTTTATAACGAGATGAATTTGACGCTCTCTTATCAAAACATTGAGGAATCACGCATTGACCGAAAGTTTGGCAGAAGCCGCCTGCGTACCCGTACCGAAAGCTTGAATATTTTAGGGTTAAACATTGATTGGCAAAAAAGCTTGAATATAGGGGCATTAGGGAAGAAAACTCAGCTCAATTACGGAATAGAGTTTTACCATAACGAAGTCACTTCCTTTAATCGGGAAGAAGATGTATTGACGGGGGCTATCCGAACCAGTAATGATGCGGTTGATCCAGCTGAAACTCGTTACCCACAAGGGGGAAGTCAGATGAGGTTTTTAGGAGTATATGTCAATGTAAAGAACCACTTCAATGATTGGCTTATAGGCTCAGCAGGAATACGAATGAATGCCAATGCACTTGAGGCAGATTTTGGTAATAATCCATTAAACTTGCCAGTAGACGAAGTAAATAAGCGCACCAAGGGCGTAACAGGTAGCTTGGGATTGGTTGTAAAACTACCTCAAAAATGGCGGTTGGCGATTTCTTATTCTTCGGGATTCCGAACCCCCAATGTAGACGATATCGGGAAAATATTTGACTCAGGAGATGGAATCGTAAGGGTACCCAATGTAAACCTACAACCAGAACGAACCCACAACCTGGATGTGAGCCTTTTTAAATCGTTTTGGGATGATCGGGTGCAAGTGGAGTTTACTGGATATTATATTTGGTTGCAAGACATGTTGCGGATTTCCAATACCACCTTCAATGGACAAGATTCCTTGTTTTTTGATGATCAGTTGAGCCAGGTACAACACAATAGTAATATTGGCCTAGGCGTGATTTATGGAGCTTTTGCCAGCATTCGGGCCGAATTTACCCGCAATATATTGTTGTTTTCTTCGCTTTCCTGGACCAAAGGCGAAGATCGCACAGTAGGAGCCAGTAGCCGAAACCTGGATCATATTCCGCCTGCTTTTGGCCAAACCAGCATTCAGTTTAAACTGAAGCGCATGCGCCACGAAGTGTTCTCTAATTACCATTATTGGAAGTTTTGGAGCGAATACAGTGGTGCTGGAATAGATCGGCCCCAGTTTGCGGTACCAGGCAAAGGAATGCCCGCCTGGGTTACGTTCAACTACCGGGTGAGTTACAACTTACACCCCATGCTTACGCTGCAACTAGCGGTAGAAAACATTCTGGATACCCACTATCGTTTGTTTGCCACCGGATTGAATGCCCCAGGGCGTAATTTTATTGTAAGCTTACGAGGAAAGTTTTAATCATTGAATTTTAGTAACTGACCTTTCGCAGCGATTAATTTTGGAAAAGTCAAAAAAAATACTGTTTAGAATTCACGAAACTTCCTTTCCGCCTTAGTGGGTGGGCGTTAAGAATCGGTAGCACGAAGTTGTCCCGTAGGGAAATTGCTCACTGTTTGAGCCTTTAGGCGAGTTTGAGCA
>DMXI01000296.1 GCA_003483885.1 Microscillaceae bacterium | reverse complement strand
GGGCTTTTGAGGCTGTAAGTACCTGATTTTTAGACAAGTACTTCACTGATTAGGGAGCAGAAATACATCAAATTAAATACCATCGTAAATCGTTAAGTTGACGCGTATGCGGTTTTACCGGGGAAACTCACTAATTCTGAACACCTTAACTGACAGGTCTGAGGCAACATATACGTTTTTTAATCAAGTGAAATAGTTAGCCTAACAGCTATGCTGAAGACACAAACTTAAGCGAAAAAATAGTTGGGCAGAGTAAAATGCCCCCTTTCACTTCTCATAACTTACTTTTAAATAATCTACCGCTATCTTCATATTACGTGCCAGCGTAAAACCAATTTCGTCTCCAAAAAATGCTTGAAAGTCAGTCGCAAAAATTAGCTCATTATTGGCATAAAAGAGCATGTTTTTACCCAATTTGGTAATCTTTAGGGTGTTTTCCTGATTGCCTTGCCTAATGTATACATTAGCAGTCCAGGGTTTAATATCTTTTACCTTACCCCCTTCCATTTTGCGAATGGTATAAAATCCCTTGCTGGTCACTAAAAAGAAATATTTGTTTTCCAAGTCTCGGGCTCCCCAAATCAATCCATAACCGTGGGAATCGTAGCCACCCAAAAATTGTATCTTGGCCTCAATGGTAAAGTCTTTTTGGGTATCCAGCAAAATCGTATTCCACAAAGACCAGGAACCTACTTTACGACGATGGGTAAACCAATACTTTCCTTTTTCTATTTTCCCGGTGGCTTCTTTCTCTTCAAACTGATGCCATTGATTTCTATTATCCTCAAAACTTTCAAAAAAAGGCGCTTGTTTATCATTTTGAGCAAAAGTTGTTTGCGCAACAATCCATAGTAAAATAGTCAGGTATTTTATCATAACAAGGTATTCGTAAGGTGGGGGAGCTTGGTTTATAAATCAGCGCTAAAATTAAAATAAAACGCCCGTTCCAGGTCCGAGTTAATCGCATAATTACAGCGAATAATCATATTGTAGAAAGTTACAATGTCCAGGCCTATTCCTGCCCCATAAATAAATCGATTGGTAAAACGATTGCTGGTTTCGGTAAAAAATCGATCCGATACATACCCAGTATCAAAATAAGCAGTGAGATACATGGCCAGGGGCATTGTTCTAAATTGAGGAATGGGTATGAACCCTAGTTCCTTTTGAGTGTTTACAAACCTGAATTTTAGGGTATTACGATTTAGAAAATAATGCTGGCCATCTAACACATAAAACTCGTAACCACGCAATAAATTGTTGCCATAACCTAACCCACGAGAAATAGAATAAGGCTGTTGTTGATGTACCAAATATCTTCCTCTTAATAAACCATCCACGAAGAATCCTCTCCCCAGTTTTTTATATTTGGCCACTGTAAGAGTAGCCCCAAACATATCTACATCGTTAAAAATTCCTAGCCCAAACTTTTCAAGCACTATGTTATATATTTCTCCATTCAAGGGATAAGCATTGATATCGGTTTTGTTGTATTCAAAACTATACTCTAGTTTAAAAAATTGTTGTTTGGTTTGGCCATCTAAAAAATACAGTGGATTGATTTCAGCGATAGTATCTGCCAGGGTAGTTTGGCGGTAGCTTAGCTTTACCGTATGAAAATCATAAAACTTGCTCCTTCGGCGCAGCGATATTTCAGCAGCAAAGCGTTCTCTTAAAATATCTTCACTGTCTATAAATTCCAGCTGATGATCTTCGGTTTGGTATGGTATGGCTTTGTTCTGGGTATAAGACACATTGAACCCTAAGCCTGTTTTTTGGGCACGGTCGATATAGGGTATGTTATAACTCACACTGTATTGATTGACAAATCCAGTGAGAAACAGTAACTCCAGTTTTTGGTTCAGCCCAAATACATTGTCTTGCGTAAGCCGTATGCCATAACGTACCCGGCTCAAGTCACGGTTACGCTGATGCCACCATTCGTTAAAATTGCGATCGACCAGTTCAAAGAGTGGTGCTGGAAAAAAGTACCAACGTTCTTTTACTTTAATGTGTAGATCTACAGTATTGCCTATTTTATTTTCTAAGTGTAAATCAACCGTAATAAAAAGGTTGGTGTTGAAGATTTTATTGCGATTGATCAACAAGGTGGTATCTAACTGTACATTATTGATGCTATCTCCTGCTTTTACATCTAGCTCACGAAGAATAATACGAGGTTTTGTTTTTTTATTGCCCGAAATTCTAACCGCGCGAATCACTGTGTACTTCAAAGTTTGCGTACTATCAGGCTTGGTAGTATCTGCTACTACGATATTTTGCTGGCTGTTGTAAGGTAAAAAACCATTGGATTTACAGGAAGGGCAAAGTCCAAAAATTAAACTCAGTAGCGTGAGGAGCATGGGAATTATAAATCTTTTTTAACCGGGTTAAGTGTCTATTTGTTTATACGGTTGTTATAGATGTATGCTAACAACCAAGGGGTATTTCACCAAATTTTAATGTGCTTAGTCTTAGTTATAACAATAAAATTATACAAAAAACTACAAAAAGTCAGTGAAAAATTATTTAAAAACTATGATTTAAGACTCGAGTGTCAAATCATCTCCCCTATAATTGGAGAGTAAACCCAGCAAATATTGCATAAAAAAAGCTGAGAACAATTCATTTATTCTCAGCTTCTCGCAACATTTATTTTATTTTTCTTAGCGGGTCTTCTTCTTCCATTTACTCTCTAAGTATCGTTGTTGCGCCTCTTTGATCGCATTAATGGCAGTTGTTTCATCTTCCCATCCTTCTACCCCAACTTTCTTCCTTTCTAAATCTTTGTATACTTGGAAAAAGTGTTCAATTTCAAGCTTCATGTGAGGAGGAATTTCATCTAACTTGTAAATATGGTTCCAAATAGGATCGCTTACTGGCACACAAAGAATTTTTTTATCAGGCCCTTTTTCATCTCGCATGTTAAACACACCAATGGGTCGCACCTCAATCAAACACCCAGGAAACGTAGGCTCAGTCACCAATACCAACGCATCCAGCGCGTCACCGTCTAACGCTAAAGTTTCAGGAAAAAATCCATAATCACTGGGGTAATGTACCGATGAAAACAACATACGGTCGTATCGGATCATTTTTTTGTCGTAGTCATATTCGTACTTATTGCGGCTTCCTTTGGGGATTTCTACCACTACATCTATAGAAAAATCTTTCTGATCTTGCATTATTTTAAGTTTGTTGTGTTAAATATCACAATGAAAGTAAGTAGAAATAAAGAAATAAAAAATGACTTTGCTTATAAAAACATCCTTTTAGACAAACTATACAAACAATTATAAGAATATTGCAAAATTGGTATACATTAGACTAATATTGCACAAAATCAATAAAACTCAAAGCTAGGCTATTTTATTCTAAGTCCTTGTATATCTTAAAGTTGGTGGGTGTATCCGCTATAGCTTTCAAGCTAGCTACCCTAAAGAAAAGTTTACGCAATAATCTACTTTTTCTGCCTCGGTTTTGTGTCACCACTAACGCCGTCAGGTTAAGTAAAACTCATTTCAAAAATTACTTCTTTCCACCTCGGTTTCGTGTCTCTGTTTAGTATTATACAGCACCGTCAAACTTCACTTACTCGAGGTTTTGATCAGCCTGTGAGACACAAACTGAAGCGATGACATCATTTTTTAAAAGATTAAACCCTAAAAAACAGAAGGAAAAACCCTTAGTCTGATGGTTATGGTGAAGACATAGTCTTTAATGATTTGGTTTGTCAGGTAATTCACCCATTTATTGGGTAACCCGATACGCTATCAAGTACACAAGCCATCATTCATTAATTAAAATATTGTCTACACTTCTCAGATAATATTTTGTTTATAAATTTGCACCTTGGTCATTTACTGAGAGCTTGTTTAAACTTTCGTTTAAAGTAGATTTTTTGACGCATCTAATCCCATAAAGGCGCGAAAAAGGACTAATCAATGAACCAAGCCTCTGGCAAGTTCTGCCTTGGGCTAATGCTAAATTGAAAATGCCGATGTATCGGTACAAGCTCTGAAAGAACTTTACAAAACATAAGCGTAATGAAAGGGTTGAAAAGCGTAGTTTGGAAATTGTTAAACTTTATAGGCATTGGTGGGGCCATTAATTTACACCTTGAGAGTGGTCTCAAAGAAGAAGGTTGGTTTTTAAGCTTTCGCAAAAAGCAATCAATCGACAAAAATGCGCAGCCTATCCCTTGGCTTACTTATGCCTTTATCAACTTTCTAGAGCCAAGATTATCACAAAAGTTCAATCTATTTGAGTTTGGCTCAGGTAACTCTACCCTTTGGTATGCCTCGCGAGTGGCTCAGGTACATTCGGTAGAGCACGACAAGGCTTGGCTTGACCTTATTAAAAATAAAATGCCCGACAACGTACAACTCCTCTACCAGGCATTGTCTGACGAAAACCACTACGAAAAAAGCGTGTTTCACTTTCAGCAAAACTACCACATTATTATAGTAGATGGCCGCAAAAGAAACAAATGTATGGAAGAGGCGCTACAATGCCTGACAGATGATGGCGTCATTATTTTGGACAACTCAAACCGAGAACAATACCAAAGTGGGCAGGCTTTATTAGCCCAAAATGGTTTCAAAAAATTAGATTTTTGGGGAATGACTCCCATTGCTCCCAACAACTCTTGCACTTCTGTTTTCTATAGAACTAATAACTGTCTTGGTATATAAATATGTCCTCAACACTTGCCCCAATTGTATTATTTGCCTACAACCGCCCTTTGCATTTACAACAGACTGTAGAAGCGCTTTTACAAAACCCATTGGCCAAGGATAGTTTGCTCTATATTTTTTCGGATGCGGCTAAAAATGATGATGCTCAAGCATTGGTAGCTCAGGTTAGGAGTTACATTCATCAAATCACTGGATTTAAGCAAATTTTTATCGCCGAAAAAGCCACCAATGCAGGTTTGGCTCCTTCGGTGATTGCGGGGGTAACTCAAGTACTGGAAAAACACCAAAGAGCCATTGTGCTGGAAGATGACATGATTTGTAGTAAAAACTTTCTCCAGTTTATGAATGATTGCCTCGATTTCTACCAAAATCAAAGCGAGATTTTTTCAATCTCAGGTTATACTTACCCTCTCGAAGTTCCAGCCGAATACTCAAATGATGTATTTATCTTTCCCAGGGCATCTTCTTGGGGATGGGCTACTTGGCTAAACCGATGGCAGCAAGCAGATTGGGAGATGAAGGACTTTGCTACCTTTATCAAAGATAAGCAAGCTCAAAAAGAATTTAACCAAGGCGGCGAAGATTTGACCCCAATGCTCGTCAAACAACAAAAAAACCTGATTAGCTCCTGGGCAGTGCGCTGGTGTTATACCCATTATATAAAACAGGGATATTGTTTGTTTCCAGTAAAGTCAAAAATCCAAAATATTGGTACCGATAAATCGGGGCAACACTCTCCTAATACCACAAAATATGACATTCAATTATCAGAGGCATCTTATACGCTCACCAAAGATCTTAGTCCATCGCCTCAGATTTACCAAGGACTTCAGCAGTTTTTTAAATTGAGTGTCGTTCGCAAGGTTATTAATTATTTGAAGTTTAGAAATTAAGCATATGCTCGCTTTTAAGATATTACTCAAAGAAGTTTTTCATCTCATTCGCCACAAAAACGGGCGTAGGTTTTTGTGGCTGGCATTCCGAAAAGGAGGAAAACAAAGGTTTAAAGCCCAAAAACTCAATTTTGCAGGCTTTAAACTCCAGGTAACTGATTGCTTATCTTTTATATGGCAAGTCAAAGAAATTTTTGTAGATGAGGCCTATCGTTTTCAAAGCTCCTCAGCGCAACCAGTCATTTATGATTGTGGCGCCAACATTGGCACTAGTGCCTTGTATTTCAAGCACTTATACCCTGAGGCCAAAGTCACAGCTTTTGAAGCAGATGAAAAAATTGCAGCCGTTTTAAAAACCAATCTTGCAACCAACCAATTGGCAGATGTAACAGTGATCGCTAAAGCGGTTTGGATAAATAATGAAGGCATCGAAATTGCCACCGATGGAGCAGATGGAGCTTCTATGTATGGAAACAGTCAAAAAATAAGCATTCCATCGGTGCGTCTCAAAGATTTACTGGCTCAAGAAACCCACATAGACATGCTCAAAATGGATATAGAAGGAGCCGAGGTAGACGTCATGTTAGATTGCGCCAAAGTATTGGATAAGGTACAACATTTGTTCGTAGAGTATCACGCTTATCAGGGCCAACCCCAACAATTGAGTAAACTATTGGCTGTTTTGGAAAAAAACCAGTTTCGCTATTTTATTCGGGACGACCAAGACCGAAAAAGCCCATTGGTTAATAAGCGCTTCCGCAATAATAGTCCCATGGACTTACGTCTCAATATTTTTGCCTATAAATCTTAAGCCACATGAAAGTTGCATTCATTAATACTTATGATGTATACGGGGGAGCAGCCATTGCTTGCAACCGGGTATTTCAAGCAGTAAGACAGGCACCTGCAATCACTTCGGCCAAACTATTGGTACAACAAAAGGATAGTCAAGATGCCAATGTATTGGCTTGGTCAACTTCTTTTTTGGGACGAAAAAAAGCATTTCTACGGTTTGCTCTCGAACGTTTTTATTTTTTACAATTTGCCAAAGATCGCAGTGTACAATATGCGTTTTCACCCGCCAACCTGGGCATTGATATCAGTAAACACCCCTTAATACAAGAAGCAGACATTATTCATTTGCATTGGACTACTTTTGGTTTTTTGTCCTTAAAATCCCTTGATAAACTCGCTCAATTGGGCAAACCAGTGGTGTGGACCCTGCATGACATGTGGGCTTTTACGGGTGGGTGTCACTATACGGGTGAGTGCACAAATTTTCACGTGAGTTGTGGCAATTGTCAATTTCTCAAGAGACCGCGTTCCAAAGATATCTCCTATAAAATATTCCAAAAAAAGTTTAAAATCTTTCACCAACTCGATTTGCACGTTGTTACTTCAAGCCATTGGTTGGGTCAAGAGGCGCAGCAAAGTAGTTTGTTTAAGCGAAGTATCAATTCCAGCAATCAGGTTTCTATCCAAACAATACCTACCCCTATCGATATTGAAGCTTTTAAACCAGTAGCCAAAGCAGAAATACGTAGTAAACTAAAGCTCAACCCACAAAAGTTTCAGGTGCTCTTTGGGGCAATGAATATTGCCGATCAACGCAAAGGGTTTAAGTATTTTGAGGAAGCCCTGCAAATACTCAAGAGTCAATATCCTGACTTAAACGAACAAATGGAGTTGCTCATTTTTGGTAAAGCTTCTCCAGAACTCTTAGCTGCACTCCCCTATCCCGTAAATAATTTAGGCGTTTTATCAGGTAGTGAGCAAATGTCACAGGCTTACAATGCCGCAGATTTATTTATTATTCCTTCTCTGGAAGATAACTTGCCTAATACCATTATCGAGGCGCTGGCTTGTGGTACCCCTACAGTGGCTTTCCATACGGGTGGTATTCCTGATATGATATATCACCAACATAATGGTTATTTGGCTCAATACAAAGATGCCAAGGATTTAGCCAAAGGAATTCATTGGGCGTTGGCTGAGGCAGATTATGTCCAACTCTCCCAAAATGCGCATCAAAAGGCATTAGATAATTTTACTGAGTCGGCGGTAGCGCATCAGTATATCCAATTATACCAGAAAGTATTAGCTCAAAAAAATAAACCTAACAAATAAGCGTATAACCATGGCTCAAACCTTACCCAAAGTTTCCATTATTACGGTTTGCTTCAATGCCGAAAAATACCTGGAACGTACCATCCAAAGTATTATCAATCAAACTTATAAAAACATTGAATACATTGTGGTAGATGGTGCCTCTAAAGATGGTACCCTGGACATTATCAAAAAATACGAAACCCATATTACCCAATGGATTTCGGAACCAGATAAAGGCCTGTACGATGCCATGAATAAGGGGATTAAGATGGCTACCGGAGATTTTGTGTGGTTTATGAATGCAGGCGATGAGATCAGAACCACCGAGGTATTGGCCAATATGTTTGCCCAAGATGCTACTGGGGAGGTGTATTACGGAGAAACTGAGTTTTTGGACTTAGATCGTAACCCTTTGGGTATCAGAAGTGAAGCTACTCCTCATAAGCTCCCTCAAAACCTGCAATGGAAAGATATGCAACGGGGTATGGTGGTATGTCATCAGTCTATTTTGGTGCACAAGCGCATTGTTGATCCATATGACTACGAAAACCATCCTTATAGTGCCGATATAGATTGGGTGATTAAGGCTTTAAAAAAATCTAAGAAAACCATCAACTCTCAACAAATTGTAGCCATTTATCTCCAAGGCGGTTTTTCTCGTCAGCATCACAAGGCCTCTCTAAAAGATCGTTATCAGATTCTCAAAAAACACTATGGCTTTTTCAAAAACCTCATCAATCATGCCTTTATACTTATAAGGGGAGTTTGGTTTGTAATCAGAAGACGGAAGGGTTATTAGTATTTTTGGCTCGAAAAATAAATGCCAAGTTACTCAACTTGGCATCGTTGTTGTCTTTCATCATACTAGCCTTAATACTAG
>DMXI01000294.1 GCA_003483885.1 Microscillaceae bacterium | reverse complement strand
AATACCTCTCCGGTTTTCAATACCTTGAAAGCGGTAATTGAGGGTGCTTTAGAAGCAATTTGATTCAAATCCAATACTTGGTTACTGATAGGAAGTTGGTAAGCCACCCGTTGAAAAGAAGGTTTGGTACAGGCATAAAACCCCGCGCCTGCTATCAGTAACACGAGTAGTACTAAGAGTGTTTTTTTGATAAATTTCATATGATCTCTAGCTTGTTTATGCTACAAAGCTAGAGTACCTCAGGCAACGAAACTTGAACGAATTTGCTATTCTTGGCAATCATAGAAGGAGAGACCCCCAGTACTTTATTAAAAGTGCGACTCATGTGGGCCGCATCGGCAAAACCAGCCTCATAGGCGATTTGGGTAAGCTTGTATTGTTGAGCAATAATCAGTTCTACTGCCGTTTTGATGCGTAACCACAAAATATAATTTCGAATGGGTAAGCCCACCTGGGTCTTAAACAAATGCAAAAGACGGCTTTCGCTTAAACAAGCGACTTCGGTAAGGGTGTGAGTCGTAATTTCTTGCTGGAGGTGGGTTTTCACATAACTCAATACTTTTGTGATTCTGTCATCTCGATGAGCATCCTTGAACGTGGAGGATTGGTGGATGCCAAAGAAGTGGATGACTTGTTGATAAATGGCTACCCAGTTTTGTTGGTCAATGTATTGAAATATGCTGGATAAGTGCAAGGCATTCAAGGCTTCTTCAGGGTAAGTAAGCCAGGGCTTCTCTTGCAAATGGGTTTGTAAGATATGCTCTCCCAGTATAGATTCCTGATCTATCATCAAGGAGAAAATCGTCATGTGGCTGGCATCGCATTGGTGGGCTTGGTTGGGTGCCACCAATATATTCGGGCATTCGACCCAATCACCTGCCTCATTTTTCGTGAGAAAAGATTGCTCAATACCCGCCACCAATTGCACTGCGGGGTGTTGGTGGTGGGTAATGTCTCGTGTATTGGTTCCCCAAAACAAAATACAGTCAGGATAAATGATAGTATGATTCATCCACTACTTGAATTTGGTGTCGTAGAGTCTAGGAGAATGTTTCCACAATACTTTGCCCGTATTCAAATCAACCCCTATGGCCATTTTGTACAATGGGTAACGTTTTTTGACTTTGGATACCCGGGTATTACTGATCCCTAGCTCATTTTTGTAGCGCGCAAATCTAGATTTGAAACTGTGTTGGGTTAAAAAGTTTTTCAATAGCGGGTTTTCCAAATCTTCAAAGCCTTTTTCCCACAAAACATCTCCCGATTTGCCAATACAAGCCAAACGAAAAGCGCCTTGTTTGCCAATTTCGGTTTTGTATTTAAATAAGATATGGGTCGAATCCGAATAAATTACCTTGGGCTTCAGGAAAAAATTAGCCTTTTCTGACTTAGTTGTCATACGAGTATACCCTTTGTTAATGTTATTTTGCAAGTACTGGTCACTGGTGCCACTAATACCTTGCTTGTTGCGATAACTCCTTCGGGACAATTGCTGGGTAAGCAAAAACTTATACTGATTACGATTTTCAGGATTTTCAATTTTTACCCACTGGTATTGCCAGAATGGCGTTCTAATTTGATTTTGCTGACGATATTCATCATTGTTTAAAAGTTTTTGGGTGGCGGGATTGTACCAATGTTCCGACCCCTGTTTGCTGGTGATTTTAAACCAGTTATTATTTCGATGCTGAATTTTGCCTATCCCTGCACCAATTTGAGGAAACTTTTGAACAAGCAATGCTTTGCTGTCCGTGATTTCGCCAGTGAGAATGTCTCGTGCTATAAAGCTATCTTTGTAATAATCATAGAAACTTCCGTTGATGATTTTGGTTTTATGCCAGAGCCGATCACCGTCCACTTTTTCTCTGGCTGGTAAGTCAATTTCTTTGAGCAGTTTACCAGTGGATGCCTGGGCAATAAGCAATTTGGGTTTACGGTAATAAGGTCTTTTATCGTATTTGGTATATTTTACTTGCCATACTACAATGCCCTGCTTGGTAGTGCCTACCATATACTGTGAGGTTCCTTTAGACTTATAAAAAGAGACACCAATTTGCACCGCCAATACTACCCCTATCACTAATATAGCGCCCAAAGCTTCTTGAGTGGGCTTTCTTCTCTTAGATTTTTTAGTGGCAGCAGGTTTAGGGCTTTTCTTTTTGGGTGCAGGTTTTTGAGGTGTTTTTTTTGCAGACTGGGCGGTCTTTTTTCTATTGCCTTGTGGTTTTTGTTTGAGTTCGCTGATAATAGCGTATGCTTCTTGAAACTTTGGATCGTTTTCTATACAATTATTAGCGTATTCCAGCGCCTTTTCTTTATTGGCTTTTTTGCCATCCTGGTGCCACTTTTCCAAATGAGCTTTTGCCAACCCATACAAACCTTTTGGGTCTTTGGGAGCCAATAACAGCAATTGCTCATATTCGCTGATGGCTTCCTGGTAATTGCCAAAATTGAGGTGATTATTACCCCTTACAAGGTAATCTTCCTTGGCTTGAGCAATTTCTTGCATATTGAGCCCAAGCTTTTGGGCAATGTCTTGCAAATCCTCTTCATTGAGGTAATCCTCATTTTTAGAATTAAGCACTTCTTGTGCTTTTTTGAGATATTTATCTAAGTCTTCGTCTGAATAAGCCATAGGCCAGTCTATTTTTTATCTGTGTTTTTAACTTTAGAGTATGTTTAAATTTTCGTTTACAGGAGATTTTATGATGCATTTTTGGATTATATATTATCCAAAAAGTCGCGTAAAAGACCTAATCAATGAATTTTAAATATACTCTTATCAGGAGTAAGCTCCCAAACGATTTCTCCAGTGTTGATATCCAGCCCCATTGCATAAGGCGAAGCAATTGCTTGCTTTTGGTTTGGTCTTTTTTCAAATCATACTACTGGATATTTTTTCTTTTGTGGAGACACAAACGATGGCGACCGTGCCGTTGGCCGTGTCCTCACGGTCAACTTTAGCCAAAATATCTAGTAGTATGGTTTCAAATATATGAAACTATAGCTCAGCGCCAATATATTTTGATAACGGGCAAATTTGGATCACATAGATAGAGTTGCCATAAAAAAATGATGATTCTCCCGATTGAGGTATTCTTGCTATAATACCAATCCATTTCCTTAATCCGTACAAGTTTATGGCTGGAAGCCTCCTAATATTGTTCGCTTGGCTCTGCTTATAAATCTCGACGAGTCGAGTGGCAACTATCCAGGGGCCTCTAGCCTGTTTTAAGGGTATGGATTTACTCAAAGGTTTGCTATAAGCCATGTGGTAGGTACGGTGGTTTATGTAAAAATAACCACTAGTCCGCGGAATGGCAAGTAAGCAGCGTGGCTTACTATCTTTAAAAAGAATATTAAACACCGATAGAGGAACAATTAACTATTCATTATGTGGTGCTTAATATTCAACATGCAAATTATTGATTGGCTTCTTTCCGTTTCACACTATAAATGGCGCGTCCTTCGGCCAATATTTTTTCGGGTTGTCCTTCGGGGTAAGCCTGAATGTGGGTGAAAATTACCCGGTTACCACTTTTTTGTACCTTGGCTTCTACCATTACATTGTTGTCTTTTTTGGCAGGTGATAAATAATCAGTACGAATGTCTATGGTCGCAATTTTATCAGCGCGCATGTTAATAGTAGTCATTGCTGCGATACCACCTGCCGAATCCATGGCCGATACCAGTACTCCTCCGTGTATATTGCCAGCCAGGGCATTGCCTAATAAATCTTTATGATATACAATTTTGATAAGGGCCGCATTTTGCTCAACGCTTTCCAGTTTAAAGCCTAAGAGTTTATGAAAGGGGATAAATTCTTCAAAAATTTTGCGATAAAATTCAAAATCTACAGTGTTTTCAACGGTACCTTCTTTTGGTGTATTTTCTTTTGGCATTTTATTGTTTATTAGAGGCCAATAGCCTTTAGTTTAATGAAACTCTTTCTGTTTGAAAGGTGAAATTAACCACCTTCCAATGAAAAAGCCCATACTACTAGACATTTTTCATTTGTGTCTCCACAAACGAAGGCGGCTGAGCCGTTGGCCCAATGCTGTTTCCTTAACAAGAATCGAGTCCATATTGCGAGTATCGTTTTCCCCCTTGGGGGAATTAAAGGGGGCTTTCGTGGATTAACGCTACAAACTTAAACCCTTATGGAAACAGCATTGGCCGTTGGCCGTGTCCTCACGATCAACTTTAGCCAAAATGTCTAGTAGTATGGAAAAAGCCAAAAACTAAAGGCCAAAAGCTAATGGCTAAAGGCTCTATATCCGTTACTCTTCCCAAATAACTTCTTCAGAGCTTTGGTGCCAGGAGAGCAACTTGTTGGTATATACAATATTCATCATATTACGCTTTACCTTAAGGGTAGGGGTGAGCAAGCCGTTTTCTACACTAAAAGCTTCCTTGGCTATGATGATGGTAGACACCTTTTGGTCATTTTTGATGCCTTCGTTAGCCTTTGTCAAAGTTTCCTTCATGCTATCTTTGAGCGCTTCTTTTGACTTCATCTTACCTAGCTCTGACAAAGCCACCACTGCCATAGGCTGAGGCATACCCAGCCCTAAAATACATACTTGCTCTATGTCGGTATTGGCATCATAAATCCATTCCATAGGAGCGGGTACGATATAAATCCCTTTAGAGGTTTTAAAAGTATCTTTTACCCGGCCAGTGAGGTATAAATAACCTTCATCGTTGATCCAACCCTGATCGCCCGTATGTAGCCAACCATTGCGAAGCATTTCGTCAGTTTTGTCAGGCGCATTATAATAACCACTCATCACAAAATCTGCTTTCATACATACCTCGCCAGTATCTTCATCTATTTTGAGTTCTACCCCCATGCTGGCTTTACCTACCGATCCAGGACGATCTACATTGCCAGGCAAGAAAGTGCATACAGCGCAGTTTTCGGTCATAGCATACCCCTCCGAAATCGAGATATCTAACTTACGATACCATTCCTTCAGGGTTTGACCAATAGGGGCGGCTCCTGACACACAAATGCGGGCTTGGTCTAAGCCTAAGCCTTTTTTGATTTTCTTTTTGACAATACCCGAAAGAATGGGCAAGTTTAAAAACAAGTTGAGTTTTTTTTGAGGCATCTTTTCCAAAATACCCAGTTGAAACTTGGTCCAAATACGGGGAACAGCAAAAAATACCGTAGGGCGGGTGTCTCGTAGATTTTTAGCAAAAGTTTCCAACGATTCGGCAAACGAAATTTCTCCTCCATGGAAGATACAAACCAATTCTACTACTGCCCGTTCAGCAATGTGGTTGAGCGGTAAGAAAGAGAAAAAGCGGTTATCACCATCAGTAGATACACGTAGATGGTTCTCTTCTCGAATATTACGCTCAAGACTAGCCACCACTTTATGTTTAAGCATAACCCCTTTGGGGGTGCCAGTGGTACCCGAAGTAAACACGATGGTCCATAAATCCTCCAAATCGGGGCGGGGACTTTCAGCCATGGGTTCAAACCGATTGATAAACTCCTCCCATTGTTCACCTTCGGTTACTTTAGAGTTACCTTTATAATGAGGAAATGCAATGATAGGCATATCCTGAGGCACTCCTTTTTTCATATCTTCCCATACCTCTAGTTTTCCCACAAATAGTGCTTTTACTTCCCCAATTTCCAACACTTCTTTGATTTGTTCGCCTGTGAGGGTGGCGTAGAGAGGTACCGATACATAACCAGCCAATACAATAGCTAAGTCGGCAATCACCCATTCGCGACAATTCTTCGATACGAGGCCAATGTTACTTTTGGGAGGTAAACCCAAAGATTTTAGTCCAGTGGCCAGCTTTCTTATCATTTGGGCAGTTTCTCCCCAGGTGTATACTTCCCAGCGGTCTCCAAAAGGTTGACGCAAAAAGGGGCGATCTGCAATGCTTTTTTCTTGCTCATAAAAATAATCTAGTACAGTCTTTTGCTCCATGGTGTAGACTTCAAATCAGTTTTAAACAATGAGTTCTTGTTGTGATATTTGGTATTAAAGAAAGAATATTTTGCAATGCTATCTTTATAACCAAATAATCAACTCTAAATATTAATAAAATTAACTTAATTCACCTAATGAAACAAACAGAAATAGTATTTTTATACTAATTGATTGTAGGTAATAAGGTTACCGGTAGTTGGCTAATACAAATACTAAGAAGTTCTTTTGAATTTTGTAGACCAATTCACTGTAAATACCCCGATCAAGTAAATCTTTCCTGAATACCAATTCTTTTTGCACAGATAAGCCTTGAGTTTGTGAATCCTCATAGAGTTCTTGTCCCGTAATGGCCAATTTTAAGGCAAGCTGGGTAGGGCTTTTTTCATATACTTCCCCTGTGATTAAAAAATCCTGATTGTTTGACTTGTAAGTTTTTGGGGAAGCCATTCGATAGCGAGGGTAATAGTTAAAATGATAAACCAGTTCATTTGTGGGTTGCCACATATCTATTTTCTTTTTGGTTTGTTGTTGGGCCAATACATTATTAACAAGGTGGGTGATTTTTTTGGCCCAAGTGGTTAGGTGAGGTTGGGTGGCTACAAAGTATTGTGGGATAATTGCAGCCCCTTGGTTGGGGTATTGTGGCGTATTGTAAGGGTTGAGCACCTCATCGGTGGTAACTATCATGTTATGAAAGGATATAAAAATATTACTGGAAAACATTTCTGAGCTACTCTGAAATTGTTGAGGGGTTATTTCGCTTAATTCTTCCAGCGCAATGGCAGATTTGGTCACCGTGTCTAAGGTAGCCAGGTTGATCACATGATAATGCAGGTTAACGAAATTGGGAAAAGACCGTGAAAATGAATAATTACCTAAAGCCAGTATTAAATCACATTGAAAATCGGCTCTTTTGGTTGAATCAACCGTATAGCTTAGCCCTTTTTTTACTAGGCTAATAGAGTCAAATTTGGCCTTGACAAACCTTTGATAGCGAGTAGCCAGCTTTGCAGCTTTGACAGAATCCTTTTGAGGAAAATTGACACACTCGATACTGGGCTTTAGCTTAAAATTAATCTTGGGCAAATTAAGTGTGGTGCTTGAGTCTTGAGCAAAACCACAGCTTATAAATAATGTAGATAAAATACTATGGGCAATGATGTTTAAAAAGATAGCGTGAGACTTCATGGGTGCGATTGTTTTGGGTTGATCATCATGATAATTAATCACCCATACCCAAGAGAAACCTAATAGTGGAGCAAAAGAATAAAAAAAGCAACCTTACCAGATAGTATTTTATCCAGATTGGTTGCTTTTCGGACTAGTTGAGTGAGCTCATCATTATTTTAATAGTTGTTTGCGAAGCAAGTAGCCCATTTGAGCTACTTCATGAATCATCGCTGTGATTTCACTGGAGTTGAGATGCTCATAATCTGCCGAAGCTTCTACCTCCAGGTATTCTTCGTCAATAATGGCCACTTTGGCATATAGCGAATCGTGGTTTCTTTGCAGCATCTCCATAAAGTCTACTTCTGGATGATTGTGCAGCGTACATACCGAAGTACCAATGAGTAGACTAATGGCATTGTGTTTCTGAGGGTGGGGGATGATATTGATTTTAACTCCTTTATAATCAAACTGTTTTTGATTGACCGTAACACTAATAATGAGCGTGTGATCAAAGAGTTGCTCATATTTCCCAAAGTTTTCATTCGCAATCTTTTTAAGTGTTTGCTCGGCTTCTTTTACTTTCTGATCGTCTATTTTTCTGGCGTGAGTCAACCAAAGTTCCTGATTGATTTCACTATTCATTGTATGCATTGTTTTAAGTATTTTACGATTGAGTCAAATGTTGAATAGATTTAGGGCGTTGCCTTTTGAGGAACCAAAGCTGCCACATCGGATACGAAACAAGCCCCTGAAAAATACTGAAGAATTTCTTCTACATATTCCAAGACTTGCTGGGCTTGAGCTTCGGTACACACCGTGAAAAGATAGGTGTTTTCAAAGACCTTGGCCTTGCAATTATGATCCAGTACCCCATTGGCTCCCTTTCCGGAAATATTGCCTACCACCGTAAAGCCAGGTACGCCAATTTCTTCCAACTGATAGATTAAAGTGTCAAGCTTGACAGCCTCAACGATGATTTCTACTTTTTTTCTTGGTTCAAAATTCATAAGACAGGAGATTAAAGAATATGGATGAGATAAAAATACAATGGGATACCCACGATGATATTGAAAGGAAAAACAATTCCCAGAGAAACAGGCACGGTAAAAGCGGGGTTAGATTCAGGAACTGCCAAACGCATGGCGGCAGGTACTGCTATGTAAGATGCACTTGCCGTAAGCACCGTGAATAACAAAGCGTCTCCTTCGCCTAATCCTAGTAAATGATTGGCCAGCACAATTGCAATAAGGGCATTGAAGAGGGGCATTAAAATACCAAAACCAATGAGAAAGCCTGCGGAGTTTTTGAGTGACTTCAAACGGCGGGCCGCTACAATGCCATTGTCTAGCAGGTAGAAGGTCAGAATGCCCTTAAAAATAGCATCAAAGGGTTTAAACGCCTTCCAACCAGTATCTCCAGTAATAAGGCCGATGAGTAAAGCTCCCACCAATAGAAGCACGGATCCATTGAAAAAAGCATCATTTAAAATTTTCCCCCATTTTGGACGACGATAACTCTGGTTTTTGCCTGCTTTATCGAGGTTGTTCTCTTTGTTTTTGAATAACTGAAAAAGAATAACCCCTACAATGATGGCTGGAGACTCCATCAATGCCATACCTGCTACCATGTAGCCGCCATAGGTGATTTTGGCCGATTCCAAAAAAGCAATGGTGGTAATAAAAGTAACTGCGCTGATGGAGCCAAAAGTAGCAGCAATAGCCGCCGCATTGGCAGTGTCGAATTTGCGTTTGAGAATAAAAAACGAATATAAGGGGATAATAGAAGCCATTAAGAAACACACTGTCAGAATAGCCACTATATTCCAGGAAAAACCATTATGATAAAGCTCGTACCCACCATGAAAACCGATGTCTAACAGCAAGTACAAGGAAAAGAATTTCGATAAAGCATTGGGAATTTCCAGGTCAGATTTGACCCAAACGGCCAGCATTCCCAAGAAGAAAAAAAGCACGGGAGCCGACAAAATGTTACTGATGATTAGATTGATATCCATGAGTTCTGTAAGATTTTATTTTTTGAAAGAAGCAATAGGACCCTGTGGCTCACCTGATAGGTGGGCGATGCAAAGGGAAAACGAATGAATGGGGAGGCCCTTAAATTCCAAAACCAAAGGCCCAACAATGGCCAAGTTAGCCTCTCAAAAGGCAGGCAAGAGAGGCAGGTAAAAAGGTCAGGAAAATTGAGAGCGCAAACCTAAGTCAATGGTGGGCAAGCAATCTTAAGAATACAGTAACGGATAAACAGAGGAACTTTTGGGGAGCAAAGAAATGAACAGACAGACGATTGGGAGAGTGCTAGTGCGGGAAAAAGGATAGGCAAGGCAGGGGAATCCGTAACCTCTTGCGAATGATTGTCATCACTGCCTAACTTAAATTTACCCAGCTTTGGAGTACCCCAGGTGGACGACTCCTTGAGCTTTTCTTCCAGTTCCCTTTTTTCAAAGTTTTCGGCATCTTCTATGAGTAGGAATCCGGCGCCCCCAAAGATAGCGCCGACCAACAAAGTCATTCCTACAGTAAACGATATGTACTTTTGCCTGAACATTGAAACAAAGTAAGGGCTTTTGAAAAAAAGAAAATAGGATATTGGATGGGCTAAAATGTGATAATTGTTACGTTTTTGTGTAACATGCCGCAATTTTGTTTTTATTAGCAATGATTATTCTATGAAAATTGATGTAGAAAAATTCAACTTCCAAAGCGATAAGATACTTTCCTCGCTTGCCGCTGAAGAGCAAACCTTGTTTTTGAATCAAGCCGATACCTTACTTTTCAAAAAAGGGAAGCTTATTTTTTATGAAGAAGGCGTGCCCACCGGGGTTTTTATTGTGCAAAAGGGAAAAGCCAAAATTTTTAAAACTGGATTAGACGGCAAAGATCAAATTTTCTATATCTACAAAGAAGGTGATTTGTTGGGTTACCATGCCTTGCTTTGCAACGAACGCTACGAAGATTCTTGTGAAGCGCTTGAGGATTGTTGCCTGTTATTTATTAGCAAAGAAAAGTTTGAGAAATTATTGCTCCAGATTCCCAGCTTACAATCATTGTTGATTCAAAACATGAGCCACGAGTTTGGAGTCATGGTGAACACCATCACCGTTTTGGCCCAAAAGCCGTTGCGTGAGCGACTGGCCTTGTTTCTGTTAATCTTGCAGCAAAAATACCAGGATGCTTCTCCTCAATCAGGAGAAATCGTGCTCCCCAGAGAAGATCTGGCCAATATTGTGGGCACCGCTCGGGAAAGTTTGGGGCGCTTGCTCAAGGAGTTTAAGGAAGCGCAACTTATTACGATCGAGCACAAAGTCATTGTACTAAAAGACACCCAGCGACTCCATCGAATTGCCAATTCCCAATATGTCTAAAAGAAAGCACTACCAAATTAGTTGGCAGTGCTTTCGTGTTCATAGCATAAAAAATAAGTAGCAAAATAGCTGAAAAAACAGTTTGATCATTTAGCTAGAGGGCGTATGGCTCGGGCATATTTTTCCAGCATTGCCAATACCCGTTGCACATCATTGTCTACCTTCTGTTGGTAGCGCCTTTTTATATCCTTAATTTGTATCTCGAGCATATCTTTTACTTGCATAAAATCCGCCTTTTGGGGAGAAGGTTTATCTAATTGGATCGCCATTTTTTTCAAACAATTGGCCATTTCGGCGATAGAAACACACTTTTTTACTTCCAGATCACTAAGCATATCTAACCAGCCACGGGGGTGATTGTATAAGCGAATGGTTTGTTGCTGGGTTACTCTGCTTTTCTTTTCCACATCAAAGTAAGATAGGGTGGCAAGCACCTTTCCGCTTAGCTGTGATGCTTTGAATTTTGCCAACACTACTTGAGTAAGCCCCGCATTCATATTGTTGAGTTGGAGAGTGATTTTGTTGTTGCCAATACTTGGAGCATAGCCGTAAAACTCTTGTAGATTAAGATTACGGTCAAACTCCAGGGTAAGGCTTACATCCTTGGCAATGGTAGAAAAAATGCTCTCGACCTCATCTACAAATACTTTCTGTATATCTTCAGAGTCATTGATATAATGAAACGTGTGTTGTCCACTACTGGTAATTTGACGAGCCAAAGCATCGTTTACTTGCACCCCAATGGCGACCATGGTAATACCTATTTGGTGATTTTTGCTATAGTTGTGTGCGTTTTTCACGATAGCCTCTATGTCTATCTGCCCCGTGTTGGTCAATACATCGGTAAGCATCAGCACCTTATTGTTGGCATTTTCGCGGTATTGTTGTGCAATCAATTCATAACCTTTGATCAACCCGCTGTTGAGGTCAGTGCTACCTCGGGTGGCAATAGAGCGGATAATTTGCCCAATTTTACGTTTGTTGCCAGCAGGTTCATGCTTTAGCAATACCTGCACCTCGTGGTCAAATGTGACAATGGACATGCGATCTTGAGGACGCAATTTTTTCAACAAAGTCAAGGCACTTTGCCGAGCGTGAGCAATGCGTTGGCCTGACATCGAACTACTCCTATCAATCACCAGGCAAATATTCAAAGGCGTATTATCTACAAAATGGCTATTTTTATGGGTGGTAAACCCTACCTGTAATAGGGCCTCATTTTGTTGGTGATTGATGTAGGGGTTTCCCCATCGCAAATCCAAGCCTACATTGTAGCCACGATTGGGCTGGGTAAGGTTATGCGTATGGTAATTGAAAAACTCCTCCAGTACGATTTCCGAAGGTTTGGGAATAATCAAGTGGTTGGATCGTTGTTTACCCATCGCAAAAGAAGCCGAAGAATACCCTCGCTGAGCAAAACTCTGGAAACAACCAACCAGAATTAATAAAAATGTCAAAAGCGTTTTCATAATATTGGGGTTTAAAATGTACAGTAGAGTAACTTTTAATTAGACTCTCAGCAAAAGTAGGCGAACACCCCTCAAAGTGGCTGTAAAAGCCCTGCAAAGGCATTGTAAACTGTTTTACAAGGATTTTACAAAGCTTAAAATCGATAGGTGAATGAAAGAAAACCTATAAAATGGGATTTGACCAAACAATGCTGTTTCCTTAACAACTCTTCGAGTCCCTTGTCGAGTTACAGAAGTTCCCTCCTGATGATCAGGAGCCGACAACATTCGGGGAATGTTGGGCGAGCTTGCGGGACGCTGGTAAGCTATGTGAATAACAAAATACCTTAAGGAAACAGCATTGAGCACTTTTCCATTGAACTATCCCATGGTTTCCAGGGTTACTATCTTACCTCAAAAAAATGAATCACCATATGCAAGCACTCATTACTACTACAGGCGGGATAAAGACTTATAAACTCAACTCGGTTACTGATCAAACCGATTTTAAACTCTGCCAAGCCAACTTTACCAAGCCTTGCGCGCTCCAAGACCCTATCCAACATAGGTTATTCAATATTATTTGGATCAAAGAAGGAAAAGCTTACTATCAAATCGATTTTAAACGCTACGAAGTAGAAGGGGAGGCCATTTTTTTTCTCAATCCGGGACAGGCCTTTTCGGTAGAAACTGAGGAAGTACAACGTGGTTATCGTCTGGCGTTTTCGCAGGATTTTCACTGTGTAGAAACCTACCACAAAGCTACTTCTTGCAATGGCATTTTATTTAACAATGTCTATAAAGTGCCTTTTGTAAACTTGAATAGCGAAGTAGTACCCGATTTGGAAAATATTGTCGAGAAGATTCTCAAAGAGTTCGAGAATCCCGGTTTTGGCCATCAAGAAGTGATACAAAATTACTTGCGCTTGTTTTTGGTATTGGCGGCCCGGCAAATAGATGCCCAACAAGCTCCTGAAGAAAACGACTTTTTACGCAACTTTAGCTTTTTGGTAGAAAAAAACTACCGTAAACTCCATCAAGTAAGTGATTATGCCGAGTTGCTGGGCATTGCTTCCAAAACCCTCACCAAAAAAATCAAACAACTCAAAGGTGTTTCTCCCAGTGAGGTCATCAAAGAACGGCTTATTCTGGAGGCCAAGCGGGAATTGTTTTATTCAGACAAACAAGTAAAAACCATTGCCTACGATTTAGGTTTTGAGGACCCAGCTTATTTCAACCGTTTTTTCAAAAAAGAAGCAGGCATTGCCCCCAATCAATTTCGGGAGCAAATGCAAGTAGTAGCCTAATGTAATTTGAGTTTTATTTGTCCTTAAGTATTTGTTCCAGCTCTTGCTTAGAGACGGTATACTTTGTTACCTGACTGAGGTCAAATTCATCTATAAAACGTGGTTTGCTACAGTTATCTAATTGGATATTTTCCATATCATAAAAGAAATTACCCTCTACAAACTTAAAATGAGTGAGTGTGATTTCGTTTCGATTGTAATCCTCATAACG
>DMXI01000190.1 GCA_003483885.1 Microscillaceae bacterium | reverse complement strand
AACTCAAGAATGTAAGCCTGCCTATGTATAGACTCAGGCAGGCTTGTTTCAACTTAATCATCATCAACCAAAATTCGGGATGACTCATGCTCCTTATTTGGTACGAGTCCATAAATGTCCATCTTGTGGCTACTCTACTGTGGAGGGTTAGTGTCAGGTATATATTGATTATTGACTACAAATAAGCAAAGCGTGATGAGTAGAAGGGGGAGTTTTTGCATAAAATTTTTAGAATGTTTGATGTATCACCCAACAAAAAAACATATACTCCTTTGTTGAGCAATGAATCAAATTGAGACGTAACTGTCCTCTCTTGCGCCTGTAACCCAAAAGTAATAGTAAACAGTAAAATAAAGGTAGATCTTATGTGAATTCCCGATTGCCAAATTGAGATAAAAATATTTGGTTGAAGTCAAAATGACTTAGATAACTTTGCCCCTAAAGGTGGATTTATAAGCATATTTTGATGCTTTATAAGCATTTATTAACCCAGAGTATCATTTATTAACAATTGTTAATACTCAAATATTCAAAATTTTCCTATTTTAGCATCATGCGAATTATTCCTTACAAAAGGGAAGATAACACAGAGTTATATTACAATTAAAAATCATCCTTGTTGATCTTTATTTTAACTATGGTGAATAAAACTGACAAAGTGAGTAGCAAAATACTGCTTTCTCAAACTTTGCCATTCAAGTAACCTAACTAATAAAGTCAATTTTGATACTAACCTTAACTACAAGCAATTTTAAAGACTAATTAAAAACTGGTGATTTGTACACTTAGTCACCTTTATCTTAAAACATTACAAATATGCAAGTTTTTCAAATCATTCAAGCAGGATTCCATTCTGAAGTAAGCTCTCATCACACCTTACAAACCTATTACTTAAAGTCATCTTTGTCTCTTATTATTTGTTCATAGCCTTTAGGCTTTTATGGCTTCTACCAATACTATGATCTACACTACAAATACCAGGTGTTAGCAACATCTTGATGTAGTCCATAGTGAACGTGTATTCATTCTTATTAGAATTGATGGCCAGGCATTGCTATGCCTTATCCTGAACGTTGTCAATACAGCCATAAGTTACCATTACACTTATATCACCTTAACCCAAATATGATAAGTATGCACATTTTTCAAACAACCCAAGTTTTGCCCGAGGTCTCATTAGGCCCACCGAACTACCTATGTCCCCCATTATTGATCAATAGTTCTTAGGCTTTCCACCTTATTTTTTAATGTTCAGTCCAGGTGTTTTTTGTATTACAGTATTTGATACAAAGTAAAAACAATTAAACTAACTCCTTGACTACAAACCCCTTAATGCTTGACAAAGCTTATGGCATGGCATTGCTATGCCTTGTGAAATACTACAATCAAATAACTCGACTAAAATATTATTTAAACTATGACTTCAACAGAATTAAAACAGCGTATCAAAGCGCTAAAAATTACTCCTCCTGATGAATTCAGGGCTGCGTATTATATAGATTTTTTGGAAGAACTAGCCACCGAGTTTCAGCAAATACCCAGCGATGAAAGCATTACTCGAAAAAATGTTGTAGAAAAGACACGGATAGAATCAGGCTTTCAAGGCGAAAGTTTGACCAACCTACTTAATAATTACGCCATCATCTTTGATAATGTTATCTACGGGGGACTCAATGAAGAAATCAAGACCAAAAATAAAAAAACGTTTAAGGAACTGATTACCCAGGAAATGGCAGTGACAGGCTATACCACTACTTTTTATAATACTTATAAGTTTTTGGGTACCCTTACTACCAACATTAAAGCCAATGCTATAGCCAATATGAAACGGCTTACCAGCAGGATATTAGCTGATTTTGAAGATATAAAAAAACTATTTGATCCTAACATTTCCTATCTTCAGAATATTGAAATTGAAGATCATTATACTTACCAAAAAGGTCAACAAACATTGTTTTTGACTTTTGGTACTGCTGCTGGGCAAAAAACCAAGATTGTCTATAAACCAGAAAATATAGCAATTTCTTGTTTGATTGCTGGAAATAGTATGGCTTTGAATGCGGTAGATAACGATTTTTTCAAACCTGTAACTGGACGATTGAAGATCAAAAGTTTTTATGAGACAATCAATGTTGAAATTAACAAATCTTCAACACCATACCCTCTCCCTACTTACAAATTTTTGCCTCGAAATTATGGCTCTGAGGCAAATAACACTCCCAAAGATGCTTATGGCTACACAGAATATTTATCATATGATCAAGAAAACCCAGGCTATCTTGAAACTTTAGGTGGAGCATATAAAGGAGCAGAGAAAGATTATATTATCAAAAATATAGGTGATAAAGATCAGGTTACTGATAAGTTTTTTACCCAAATAGGACAGCTTGCCCCATTAATTCCTTTGTTATCTATCATAAACATTAATTCCGAAAACCTGGTAATTCATGATTTTCAGCCTTATTTGATTAATATGGAATCGGCTGGAGTGCAAGGGGTATATCCATATGATTTTAAACCAAGTGGTCTATATGACTCATCTTTGAAAGTAGCCGAATCAAGCAAAGAACAGCTTTATATAAAATTATTCGAAGGGCAGGAACAAATTGTTAAGGACAATGGAAAGAAAATGAAAACGAGAAACTGTTTGTTCGATGAAACTTCGCAAAAGATAGATGCTAAGTCGTATGTTGATCAAATTATACAGGGAATAGAAATCGTTTCAGATGCATTACAGGTAAGTTCCATTAAAAACACTTACTTTGCTGTAAAGTTAATTCAAAAGTTAGAAAAAACTTGGGTAAAATTTGCTATCTACGACCGACAATCGTATGTTAATGCATTTCACCAAATACTTACCAATCCGGCTATATTGAAAGCCCCTTCCCTTTCGGCTTCTTATTCAGACATTGCTTATCAAAATACATCCAAACAACTGGACGTATGGAAAGGCTCATTTCAAGAAGATGTTCCCGAAAATCTCTCGCATGGCTTAAGATTTTTAGGCTTCTTACCTGATGCAGTCGAAAAGGCCTACGAGCAAGGTGACCTTCCATTTTTTCACTGTAGGCTAGGCACTACACAAGTTTTAAATTCAGAAAAGGTGGCTCTCACCCTCAAGAGTCAAGAAATCACTTACCAGGATAGTACCGGAAGTACTCAGACTTTGGATATACGTCTTAATACCATTAATCAAATAGAAGGGGTACAGCCAAGACAAAGCATCCACGATTTTTTCGAAACCACCAGAACCTCTATTCTTACAATACAAAACAACAAAAAGGCTTTACAAGAAGCAACAGTTAAAGGTTTAGGCATTTCTGGAGATTTGATTGCATTTGAAGGTGCTTTTACCTTTAAAGACCAAGCCAAGAAAATCACATGGTTCTCAGACAAGGGTTATCTTTTTTGGTACAAAGCTCAGGAAGGTAGTTCATTTACTGCTGATGAGGGACAACACAATCAAGAAACTCTTGAGTATTGGCTCACAAAGTTTGACGGAGATCTCACCCTTTTATCAGCCTATGTAAGCAAGTATCCACCTTCATTAACTCAAATACAATTACGACCTATTCCAGAGGCAGAACACTTTATATTTAAGCAGTTGTATTTCATGATTGCTGAAATGTCTCTTAGCACTAATTACATCAAGGAAAAACAATTTTTTGTTACTGCTACATTTTCGTCGTCAAGTCTAGATGAATTATTAGAACTAGCCAGTACTTATCGAAAAGCTTTCCTGCTCTCAGAAGGAGATAAATTCCTAGGCAACCATTATAAATACTATAATTCCCTATTATTTGCCCTTTCTTCGTTAAAAATTTCGCCAAGTTTTTATGGGCATGAGGATTTTAATTACAGAATTAAAACTACTGATGACGCGTTCGCAGCTCAATGGAGAAAGAGTGCGGAAGGCATATTCGAGCTTAAAGGAAAATCTTTGGATATAACGACCAAAGACAACCTAACGGATTATTATCCAACCTATCGAAATATTGTCGAGGCTTGGAACTTATTTGATAAAGGAACAACAGAAGATCCTTCTGACATTCCTGATAAACCAACATTAAGGTCAGGTGAACGCATAGTTTATCGCGGAGATGCCCTTTTTAAACCAGATAAAAATATCACTATTCCCCATCCTATCATAAACCCCCAAAATTATGACGATGGTGAATACGATTTATCAAACCAACATTATTGGATCATTTGGACAGGTTTCATGTCCACAACTTTCCAGACACAAAATTTACGATCCCATTCGTTTTTATATAAAAACGAGAATCTTATATGGGAATTGATAGTGCCAGAAAATCACAGTGGGAGGACAATAGGCAATACAAATCCATCAGAAAAAGAAATAACATTTCCTATCGGCACTAAGCTGAAAATAGATAAAATATGGGTGCGTCATCGGAATAAAACTTTAAGAAGTGATCATTTTGGCGACAAAGCCAAAGTAATTGTGAGGGCTTATATGGCTCCTATCCGGGAAGGCTTCACCTTTACTGATTCTCAAAAAAATATTACCTGGCATTGGGTTTCAGATCATTTTGTGTGGTACGAAACCACCAACCCTGAGTATCAGGCAAATGCAGGGCAACAGTACGGTAATACCTTGGCCTATTGGTTTGATAAGTTCGCCTACGATACCACATTGCTTCTCGAATGTGTGAGGCGGTTTCCAGAAGAAATTCCTTCACCATACAATACTGATGCTCATCATCAAGCTTACCAAGCCTTGGCTTATCTGGTGCGAAATACAAGAATTAGCCACTTGGCCGATAAAACAATAGATAAGTTTTTTGATCCTTTTGAAAAAATGGGTTCAATCTATCTGGTAGATCATATTTTTTCGCAGCCACCTGTAGAAATACCAGAACCTCAAAGAAGAACATTTTTGGAAGAAGTATTAGGAATTAGATTAGATGCGGTAATTCAACCTAATTCACAAGCAATACCTGCCTAAGTAACAATACGGTTTATGACCTCACAAAACTTAAATTAGTACCTCAAATGTCTACAACTTTAGATATACCTTATATCAGTAACAAACTCAATCAGAGTCTGGGGGCAGATAGTGTCTATACTTTGCAAAAAGACACCACTGCCGACCCTGAACGCCTACAAGACCTGTTTAACTTTTTGCAAGCAGATAGCCTGACTGTGAATGGGGGCTCGCTTACTGCCAGCGAAACCAATGCTTTGCTGGAAGGCAGCATCGACTACTTACTGGGCTACAGTAATGCAGCTATACAGCTGCATTTCCAACAAGACAACGATATAGTCAATACTACTTTAACTCTTACTCCACCAGCCAATCAGGTGCTCAATTTTAAAGGATTATGGTTGCCTTTAACCAATACTACCTTGAAGTTTTCACTCACGGGCGAATTCAATATCTCGGCAATGGAAATGGAAGGCGATGTTCTCTATATTACCAGTCTGAGGTTACGTTTGGTAAAAATAGCCGATGACCAATGGCAGGTAAATTTAATACAACCAGGTAACGAACCAATAGCCATCAGCCGCTTTATAGAAGATTTGTTTGCTTTTGGTGAATACCAGCCTGGCATTGATTCCTTTATCCCGACTGAAGTCGCCGAACAATTGGGGTCAGTGCATATAGATAGCCTCAACACCATATTTAACCCTGCTGCAGGCTCAATAAGCTTTTTTGAAGCGGGGGTAAGTTCCACTCAAGAATGGAAGATTAGCAATCAATTAAGTATTAAAAACCTGGCAATAAGGCTTGCCATCAGCAATCCACTAAAAATCAATGAGGAGATCATTGGACGTTTGGAAGGCGAAATTGCCGTTACTGATGCTTTTGATGCTAAAGTGGTGGTAGCAAACAAAACCGCTGACTTATGGACCTTGGAAATATTAGCGCCTGATGGGGGTGGCGTCAGTATCCCATCTATTACCGATATATTCGAATTAGCAGGGGCTGATGTCAGCGGGCTTCCGGCGGCTATCCGAACCTTGCCTGCTTTAATCCTCGAAGAGTTCAGAGTGAGCTTTGTATCTACTCCTGGTTTTATTGAGGAATTTTCGACCCGTATTTCCACGGCTTCTTCCTGGGAAATTATCCCAGAATATCTCTCATTTACCGATATTACGGTAGCGGTAGAGTTGCAAAAAAATCCAACCTGGCTTTTTACCTCAGGCGGCATTGCTACTACCTGGCGGCTGGGCAATTCAGTAGAAATTTTGTTTGGAGCCCAGGCCAACAATAATATCTGGACCTTTGTGGGATCTTTGGTGAAACCCTTGAACTTTAAAGATTTACTTCAGGACCAATTGCAGTTACCAGCCGATTTTCCAGACATTATCCTCGAGAGCGCCAATGTGACTGCTACCCCTTCGGCCCAAACCTTTCACTTGGATGCTTTGGTGGCAGTAGATACTTCGAATAGCCTGGATATTCCGCTCACTGCTACCCGTATTGGCGGTAGTTTGGATGTTTACAGAGAGGGTACCCAAACCCAATATGAGGGCCAAATTTTGCTGGAAGTAGATTTGAGCAGTACCCGCTTGGTGGTAGAAGCAAGCCTGGGCAATACGGCTGGAGTAGTTTCCCTTGACTTCAATGGCCGTACTGAAGGGGATATTCGGGTGGTAGATTTCATTGCCGACCTACAGGCCAATCCTGACCTGGGCATTGGTAATGAGGTCGTGATCCCAGAGCCGCTGAAAACCCTCACGCTTAAAAACCTGGAGTTGTCCTTTAATACGGCAACTAAAAACTTCACCTTTCACGGGGAGGCCGATTTTGAGCTCAACGGGCAAACCACCATTATGACGGTAGCCATTGAAGTAAGCAAACCTGGGGGGAGTGCCGCTTATGAAGTATATTTTGGCGGAAGCATCAATTTTGCCGGCCATTTATTTAGCCTTGACTTTAGCAAAACGGCTGGCGAATTATTGTTTGCGGCCAGCTACCATCACTCCGGAAAACCAGCCACTTTATCGCTTCCGGCACTGCTCAAACCTTTGTTGGGTGACGATGTTTCCATCCCTATTCCCAATATCAGCATTGTCCTGGAAAAAGCCATCATTGCGATTTATAAACCCAGCAACGTGGGCAATAATGTCGGAAGCACCAAGGTATTGTTTAATACCACCACTACCATTGGGGCCGATTTACATAGCTTGCCAGTAGTGGGAGAGTCGTTTGTGCCAGGCAGCCATATTCACATCAAAAACCTGGGAATCATTATTGCCAATGGCCCTTGGGCTGAAGACGAACTCACCAAGATCAATGCGTTGTTAGAGCCAAGAGGGGTGGGCGTCAGTCAAGTAGGAAGTGCGGGCATTCCATCTGGGGTTACCTCCGATACCGCCAATGTAGAAGTAGATTTGTCTGCTTTGGGCATTGCTTTGCCAGCCGCCTTGGGAACCGAATTTAGCGAAGCCAAAACCGATATTGACACTACTGAAAGTACTCCGGCATCATCGCCTGAGGTACCTGCCATCCAACCTGCTACTACCCAACCCGGCAAATGGTTTGACATTCACAAAAATATAGGACCAGTCGCGCTGAAAAGGATAGGGTTGGTATCTCAACAACAGACCATCTTCTTTTTGATTGATGGCAACCTGAGCTTAGGTGGGTTGTCGTTCGATGCCCTGGGACTGGGCGTAGGCTTTGATGTTTTGAATGAATTTACCCCTTCGTTTCACCTCAGTGGATTGGGGCTGGAGTTTCGGCAAGGGCCTATAGAAATTAGCGGGGCGTTTTTGTATGAAAAACTCACCCTGGATTGCAATGGCACCGAGAAAATCGTAGACCAATACGCGGGAGGGGCCTCTATTCGGGTACCTCAGTTTTCGCTCACCGCGCTGGGCGCCTATGCCACCACTTGTACCGATGCACCTTCCTTGTTTGTTTATGCGGCCCTCAATGCACCTCTGGCGGGCATTCCGGGCATTATTATGCTTACCGGAATATCTTTTGCCTTTGGTTACAACCGAAAACTGATTGCCCCTGATATCACAGAGGTCGCTACTTATCCGCTGGTAGCCCAGGCAGCAGAAGGCACCGTAGAGCGTAGCCTGACCGAAACAATCCAGGACATTAAAAAATACATGCCCATTAGCGAAGGGGACATGTTTATAGGGGCTGGACTGAAGTTTACCATTTTTAACCTGTTAGACTCAGTCGCTTTTCTGGCGGTAAGCTTTGGTAACCAGTTACGGATTGATTTGCTGGGTTTGTCTACACTGCAAGTACCCTCCAAGATCTCGGGCAATGTAGATCCTCTAGCTAAAATTCAGTTGGCGTTGAGAGTCAGTATTCTGCCCGATGAGGGCTTTATAAGCGTAGAAGGACGCTTGACCGATGAGTCGTTTGTATTCGCTCGTGAGTGCCAGGTAAGGGGTGGATTTGCTTTTTATACCTGGACTCAGGGTGCGTATGAAGGGGATTTTGTGATCTCGGTGGGGGGGTACCATCCCAACTATGTGGTTCCCAGCCATTATCCCAGTGTGCCTCGTCTAAGCCTCAACTGGCAGATTAGCCCCGAACTTACCTTCAAAGGCAGCATGTATTTTGCTCTTACTCCTAATGCTTTTATGGCTGGAGGTTCTCTCGATGCCACCTATGATGGTATTATCAAGGCTTGGTTTAGAGCCGGGGCTCATTTCCTTATATCCTGGAAGCCCTACTACTACGATGTTCGGCTGTATATCTACATTGGTGCCAATATCAATTTGGGGCTGTTTACGGTAGCATTTGAAGTAGGCGCTGACTTGCACATTTGGGGGCCCGAATTTTCGGGAGTGGCCCGGGTAAAGCTAGGTCCCATTGCCCTGGAAATAAAATTTGGCGAGGAGGTAGCCAAACCTGCTCCTATTGATTGGGCTGAGTTTCAAACCTCATTTTTGCCAGCTACCAACGATGTGGTTCATGAGGACAAGTACACTGCCTTTGGGGCCGAAGGAGGGCTTACCAAACAAATTTCCTACAGTGATCATCAGTGGTGGGTAATCAACTCTAAAGAGCTGAAAATGAATACCCATTCGGTGATCCCATTCAAAACAGCTTCTTATGCTCTTGCAGATGCTTCGTCTCAGAGCATTACTGTGGTAAGCGATGCTAGTAATGATTTTGGACTTAAACCGATGGCTTTTACCGGAGAAAAGGTAGAAAGCAACCAGACGGTGCGAGTAGACAAAATGGAAGGTATCGAGTGGGTCAATAGTAGTCAACTATTTAATTACGAAGTGATCTACAAAGCGGTTCCTACGGCTTTGTGGGGAGCCGACCCCAATGCCAATGATGTGAACGACCCTACCCTGATTCAGAATGTGGCGACGGGCTTTAGCATTACGCCTAAAGAACAACCCGAAAAAGGCGTTACGCAAAGCATCTTGATTGACAGGTTACAACAAGTAACCCCGGAAGCAATCAATGCCAGTGCTCCTGCCATTGCGGTAGCCGCGGCCGATGTTGAGGTGCTATCGGCTGGCGGGCTGGCAAGTATCCAGCCTACCGCCAATAACCAGGCCCTGGCCCAACAATTATTAGGCATTACCCTAGATGCTTTCGGGGAGCCTTTACAAACCGATGACTACCAATTGGAGGCATAGGTTACCCTTTGATCAGTTAAATAAACGCGATTGGTTTACCCAATCGCATAATTTATAAAGATATGGCGACAGAAAACCAAATCGAATTTTTAGATACCCATAAACCCAAGCTTCAGGCGGGACAATATAAACTGACCATTCAAAGCAAACTGACTACCATTGGTTCGGAATGGGATGGCACCAATGGGGAGTACCTCAGAACTCCTCATACTTTTCAGGATAATGTGCAGTACTTTGTGGTAGCTGGCGAAAGGTATACACTCAACCCTACTACGATACATCATGTATTCCCCCCTAAAGGCAACGAGGGCGATTATTCGGATGTGTTTCCTCAGGTGATACTCAACCGTAGCACCTTGCCCTGGGAACGCACCGCTCAAGCGGGCTCCAGCTTGCCCTGGTTGGCTTTGTTGCTCTTTGACGCTGACGAGCAGCCAGAGGTAAAGGTAGTTCGCTGGAAAAAAGAGGGCAATTATTTGCCCATAGAGCCTCCTGAAGACGATATTTTAATGCCTTATGATTTTACCGATGAGGTGTCCGATTTAAAACCTGACAAAGGGAGTGAACCCCTGGTGCAGGTAATAGAGGTAACCAAAGCTACCCTGAAAAAGATACTGCCCCCTGCCGAAGATTTGCCCTGGCTGGTACACGCCCGCCATACCGATGATGGGGAAGAGCGGGCCACTGTGATCAGCAATCGCTTACCCAAACTAGATATGGCCAACAACAGCACCAGCTACGCGCACTTGGTGTCTATTGAGGGTTTGTACCCTCGCATATTTGATAGTATTCTCAATAATGACACCATAGCCGACCAAGCCAAAATACGCCTCATTAGTCTGAAAAGCTGGAGTTTTAGCTGTCGGAGTCGGGAGAACTCGTTTTTGGGTATTTTGAACAGGCTCGATACAGGGCCTTTTAGATTAGCCGCAGAAGGTGATGCCGCAATCCAATCCCGCTTGGCCGAAGGCAAGGTATTGTTACCTCACCAGCTCCGAAACGGAGAAAAACTGGTTGCCTGGTATCGTAGCCCTCTGGTGCAGCAGCTATCGGAAACGCCTTCGTTCACCTTACCCGTAAGGGCTTCGGACAGCTTGCTACTCAAAGACCCCCACTTTGATATATTTGATGTAAGCTATGCTGCTGCCTGGGAACTGGGTCAACAGTTGATCCTAGCTAATCCAGGCATTACCGCGTCATTTTACAAATGGAAACGAAAACATACCCAAAAGGCTATGAAAATTGAGCAGGACAAAAAAGCCTTGCAGGGTGCCCCGATTACCGATGAAATAAGACAAGCTGAAGCTGATTTGCGGAATACGGAGCTGCCTCCTGAATTGGCGGAATGGTTTTACAAACTCTCTATTCTTCAGGACATCCCTTTTAATTATTTGGTGCCCAAAGAAGCCTTATTGCCCAATGAGTCTATCCGATTTTTTAAACTGGATGATACCTGGATCGATTGCTTGCTGGATGGGGCCTTTAGCATTGGCAGTACTACGGTGTATGACCATGACCTGGACCGGCAAATTCGCAGAAAAGGAATTGTTTCTCTCACCACGGAGGATAAAAAAATCAGTGGATTTTTACTCCGTTCGTCGCTGTTAGCGGGTTGGCCACAATTGAATATTAGAGGAAATGATGCCCAGGGAAACAAAGTGAGGAGGGTAAAGGCAAAAAAACTGGCCGACAATGTACTCTTCTGTTTATTTGAGGGTGAAGAAATGGTTAGCTCGGTAACTATAGAACCTGAGGTGGGAGGGTTAAACCTGGGTTTTACCCTGGATACTGATGCCTCCGATAATTTTGCGGCCCTGTACAAGGTGCTCAAAAATGACGATGGTCGCCCTGGCAGCCAACGGGTAACCCTGGGAGAGGTACAAGCCGACGAAAACCATCGGGTAATCCGGATGGCAACGCTGGCCGAGGCCGTGAAAACTCAACTGGGAAACCCGGCCACTTTTACCTCGGCTCAATTTGCTTTCCATATGATTAATGGCGCCGATAAGATACAATTTAACGTTACCAATTAACCTATTACTAATCGCATTAAAAACGAATATAATGACTAATACAGAAAAAACGGAACGCCTTAGTTGGCTTGACCAAAGATTGCAAACAGCCTTATTTGTTCCGATGGAGGTCAATGCCTTGCGTTTGTTTGATGACTCTTTTCAGTCGAATCAAGAAATTGTAGCCGCCGGTTCTATGGTAGATTTTTCTAAGCTACCCCAAAGCAGTATTGAGCCCCAGATTAGCAAGGGAATGGTGACCCCTCCCTTTGATAAAAGTTCCATTTTGGGGTCGGGTACCCATTTACATTGGACTTTGCCCGAAGCTTTTACCCGCGGCAAAGAAGTGAATGGGAAAATGGTATTTCCTATAGTACCCAATCGCTGGTTGATCCGAAAATATAACGTAGGCTTGGGAACCTATGCCAGCCAGGTATTGGTAGAGAGCGATTATATTCATTATGATCCTCAAAATCTAAATCTGGATCATAACGAGCAAGGCTCTATGTATCCCATCAACTGGGAGATAACCAATGCCGCAGTAGAAAACAAACAGTATTGCCGCATTGGTCGGAAAATTTTATTGAGAGAGTTTCAGGGAGATGGTGGTGAAAGGCCCGAAGCCTATAACTTAATAGACCAAGGCGAGTACCTTATGGACAAACCCGGCCATGAGCTTACCGGGATAGGTTATGGCAACCACTATTTTAATGCTTTTTATCCCAATTGTCGCAATGTGTTTGGTGTAAATGAGGTAACCCCTCGCACCAATGATGACGAGTACCACATTATGGGTTGGTACAGCGACCCTCAAAAAGATATACTCAGGCAAGCAATCCTGAGTACCTTATGGGAAGATGCCGATCAGGATAGAAATCTTACCAGTATTTTGCTTCAATCGCTCTGGTCTGGTAGTGGTTGGGGAAGATACGACGACCGGGAAATCATCAGCAACGCCCATCGCCAAAAGGTGTATGAAAGAATCCAACAATTATTTGATTGGAATATTCAAGATCCTGGCGACATATCATTTCACGGTGGCCCTAATTTCTCAGACCCAAGGCCAGCCATGATGCCTACTATTACGGTGTGTTATGGTACGGTAAGAATACAAGGCAATGTTCGACTTGATACTGCCCTCAGTGCCTTGAAGGTATCGTTGGGTCGTAGCACCCAGGAAGCTATGGCGGTGAACAAATCGGCCAATGAAGAAGAACTGACAAACAACCTTAAAGAAGCGTTTGCTGATCAGGTAGAAGGGGGAGAGTTAGACAAGTATTATAAAATGGAAGAAGCTTCCCATCAGGCTACGTTTAAGGCCATAGATAATGGCTACCTCTGGCGGGTAGTAGATAAAAAACAAGAAGGAGCCAAGGCTTTAACCTCTTTTGACGCACTGGACAACAAGCGCCTTGAAGAGGACCTAAGGCAGCTCAATGAATACCAGCAAACTTATAATGATATTGCCCAAAAACTGGAAATGCTCAAGGATCAGTTGTTTAAGGATTGGTATCGTTACAACTTGTTGAAAGACCCAGAGAATGGTTTGAGTGCCGAAGAAACCCAGCAACAACTAGAGAGGTACCAAGAACTAATTCGCTGGGAGGGAGTACTAGCACTGGATGAAAAACAACAGGAGCTACAACAGGTAACATCACAAATAGCTCCGTTGAAAAACAGCATAGAGGAATTGATTGTAGCAGTCAATCAGGCTTCAGCCGGTAAAGAGGAGTGGATCTTGGAAACCGTAGCTGCTCCTCGATATTATGCGCCTACCGACCCTAGCATGGTCATCAAAGAACCCGCCGAAAGAACCCGGCAAAACTTGGAGAAAGAGTTGTTTGACAAAGCAAAAGAAAATGTAGAGGGGGATAATCAAGTGTTTGATGCCGACCTATATCAGGGGCTTATTTGTTATAGCGAACATTTTCATAAGTTCGTAAAAGATGATAGCAAAATTACGGTGGCAGATTTGGCTAATTTTTTCCCCCCAGAAGCCAACCCTGCTAACATAGAGCGTCAAATGCCCGATGGGGAGAATTATCATCACCATATCATCGATGGCACTAAGATTCCTCATTACACTATGACCAATGCCCACTGGAATCCAGTGATGGTCAATTGGGAGGTGGCTTATCAAGGAGAGGGACACATTTCACCGCCTGCCAACGACTTGTATGACCCCGATTTTCTTGCCACGCATTATACTTTTCAAGACGTGGGGGTAGATTTTGCCCGTAAAAACAATACCAGTGATAAAATAGCGATGACTTTTAAAGGGCGAAGCATATTGGCTCCTTATCAGACCGAAAGTGATGTGTTGATTTTTAATGTGGAAAATTTTCAGAAAATTCTATTGACCCAACAATTAGATGCTCAGCTGAATATTCAGGCAGCAGAAGATGACCCCGTAGCTACGCTACTTGCACCTTATCTAAACACCCAGGAAGCCATTTTTTCATCTCCGATAGTAGACCCTGAGCGTCCGTTGAGTACTTTCCTGCCTATTTCTTCGGGAACGATGGAGGTAAGGAACTTAACCTTGGTAGATAGCTTTGGTTATATTACGGAACTTACTAATCAGATTGCAATAGCGCCCTTGTCACAAGAAGCTGGGCAACCTCAACAATTGTTTTTGCCGCCTAGAATTACTCAACCAGCCCGGGTCAACTTCAGATGGTTATCGGCTCACGCTGTTACCAATACCTCCGCCAATGAGTTGACGGTATCGCCTACTGATAGTCCGATTTGTGGCTGGCTGGTACCCAGTTTTACCGAAAATACTTTAACCGTATTTGACGAGCAAGGAAAAACGCTGGGGATCATTCAGGCGGATGGAAGATGGCAACATGCCCCTGGTGAATCAAGCCCGGTAGGGACAGAAGAAATTCTAAACCCTTATTTACGCAAGGTAGTCAGCTATATTTTGAGCAAGGATATTCACTTTAGAAATGATTTTATGGCCGTGGCTCAAAAAAGCCTGGAAAATATAGAACCAGAGGACTTCAGCGGCCAGGGAGATTTGGCTTATATGACAGGTACTCCGTTGGCAGTCATCAGGGCCTATGTAGACTTGGAGCTGCAAAGTGTACCAGAGTATTTTCAAGGAACTCAGACTTTTGAAGGAGGAACTCGTCGCAAACTCACCCGAGATTTTACCAAGGTAAACTTTCCGATAAGGGTAGGCGAATACGAACAAGCCAATGATGGATTGGTGGGCTATTGGGTGGAAGAAAGTGAAGGAGGGAATTTTGAAGATAAGTTTTACGCCCCTCAAAGTGGCAGCGGAGTAGCCAATGATTTGATTGTGACCGATGACAGTACCGAAAACGATTGTTATGTGCCACAGTCGCTCGAATCGCCCAAATCATTTATCACGATGTTGGTAGATGTACGGGGAAGCGTTCATGCAACTACTGGTATATTGCCTACCAAATCTATTACCATTCCCCCTGAGCAATACCAACTGGCTTTGCAAAACCTATCGGTTACTTTCCCTGCCAGGCCTATTATTACTCCCCTAGACAAAGTGACCTTAGATGTGGCTCAGGAAACAGGGTATCGTTGGGAATGGCTCCAAAAACACGGGAACACCTGGCAGGAAATAGCAGTGGGGCAACAGATTCGCCAAGACCGATTTACCCGTAAGTTTGGCGAAAGCCTGGGGGCTGAGTTGTGGCAGGAGCTACAGGACAAAGGCTGGATTGAATTGCAGGGAGAAGCCTTAGACCAGGCTTTTGTAATACCGCCCAGCCAACGTAGAGAGGAGGCCCTGGATGTAGCCTATTTTCACTTGCTTAATGAGGTTGAGGACCTTTTGGCTTATGTATATGCCATGCAAACTGGTGCTACTTTCGACAGTGAAAATGTAATTCGAGAGGGGTGGTTGCGTTTGAGCAAACTATAAATGCCTTATCAGTAATGGAAATTTGAATAGATACCTAAGCGGCAGGTCTTGGGTGTTTTACGTCCTGGTTTGTGGTGCCAGGGCAATATGATCTTTTCTGCTAGTGCGAGCTAAAAGCTCGTTCTCTAAATAAGAAACCCAGTTCAGGATTTGGACTGGGTTTTTAATATTATATCATTTGCAAATTTAAGACTAAAACGACCCAAAATGCTTGTTTTTTGCAGTTTTACGCTCCACTGTTTTTTTAAAGGGTGGTTTTCATAAACTTTCAGAAAATCTAACTTATAAACCAGAAAGCTTCTATTAAGTCTTAAAAGTCGAGACGACTTCATACTCTTAATCGCTTTAAACAACTCATCAATACTTATAAAGTGAATTACCTTAAGGCTGTTATCAGTTTTGATATGTTGGCTTGCCATATTCTTAATATTTTGAGCTTATTCAAGAACTATTTCTAACAACAGATAAACATTGATATGTCTAAGATAATTCAAAGTGTTTTTGATCACATTTATTGATTTTTCAATAACATAGACTACTATCTCTTATTTGAAAAATCCCAAAAAAATACTATTCTTAAGAAAAATGGTTTAACCCAGCTAGATTAATTTTGATTAGAAAGGTTACACTTAAAAGTGAAAGCTGACAACGATTCTGACAACTCGAAAAACAAAACCCCTTGCAAACTATTTATCTGTCTGCAAAGGGTTATCAGTTTTTGAGTGTGCTCACGGGGGGATTCGAACCCCCACGCCAGTAATAGGCACTACCCCCTCAAGATAGCGTGTCTACCAATTCCACCACGTGAGC
>DMXI01000704.1 GCA_003483885.1 Microscillaceae bacterium | reverse complement strand
TTTATTGTAGGAGCCTTTGCTGACAATGTCAATACTTTTGTAAAGTACCTTTATTATTTCTTGTTATTAGTCCTTGCTCATAACTTGGTAGCCCTGGCTACGGGAGCCTTTACCGCACGTATTTTCAAGGTACCGGGGAGAGATTTGCGTACTATTACCATTGAAACAGGCATTCAAAATGGTAGCACGAGTGTATTGTTGACGCTTACCTTTTTTGGTGGTGTGGGCGGCATGGCCTTGATTGTAGGTTGGTGGGCCATTTGGGATATGTGCTCTAGTTTGTTGCTGGCTTTTTATTGGTCAAAACGCCCAGTCAAAGGAACTAAAAAAGCACAAGAAGCTTAATTTTTGTCATAAGCATCTTTAATTTCTTTGTAGCGGATTCGGCTGACAGGCACCGATGCTCCACTCAAAAACTCGCAGGTAATCTTATTGTAATTTTCAGCGTGCAGCATTTTTACATACTCGAAGTTGGCAATATAAGATTTATGAATACGCACAAAATGAGCAGGTAAAATAACCATCAGTCGTTCCAGGGTTTTATCATATAATTCTACCGTGCCATCTTTTAAAAAAAGCTCCACATATACTCCAGCCCCTTTGATATACATCACCTGTTCAATGGGTACAATCTTTAACCCACCCTTTACCCTTACCGAGAGGTATTTGGTCAGGTAATGAGATGCCTTGTCAGTGTTGACAATACGCTCAAAAGCCTGACGGAGCCGTTTGCGGGTGAAAGGTTTACTCAAAAAATCCACCACCCCATATTCAAATGCTTCCAGCGCTCTTTCTTCATACGCCGAAATAACAATGGTATGAAACGCGCCCGAAACGGCCAGTTTCAGCAGCTCGAAGCCATCCTCCCCGTTCAGGTTCAAGTCCAGCAATAACACATCTACTGAGTGCTCAAAAATATAGCTTTTGGCCTCATAAAAAGTTTGCTTGGTAACAATACTTGTAAGCTTAGTTCCTAGTACTGCCTGGGTCAAAGATACTATTCGGCGAGCCACGGTGGCTTCATCCTCTACAACAATAATTTTCATATTCTAATCGGTTTCTGGTTACTTGGAAGGCAACACTATCTTGGTTTCCCAGCCCTCATCTACCTCCCCATAGTTCATCTGCCATTTTTTTCCATACGATTCGTTCAAGCGCGCCTGAATGTATTTGATTCCTGTACCACTACCAATGAGTTGCTTTTGGGTGGCCTTCTGATTAGGGCTTATTTCGCCATCATTATACAAGCGATAAACGATTTGCTTTTTGTGCAATGATTTTTCTAATACAAATCGTCCTTGATTTTTAAGGCCATACCCGTGGGTAATGCCGTTTTCTACCAAAGTATGAAATATAGCCGGCGGAATACGTTCTTCGCCAGTAATGTTGATGGTCTCCAGAACAAATGAGGCCCCTTTGCGGTATTCCATGATGCGCAAATGTGCCCGACAAAGCTTAAGTTCGTCTTTCATAGCAATCAGTTTTTTTTCGGCTACTCTCGAAAATACCTGAAACTCACTGGCCAATTCATTGATCATGTCTTCGGCTTTGAAGGGATCTTCGTGGATAATTTGCTGGAGAGAAATCAACGAATTCATCAGAAAGTGGGGTTGAATGTTTTTTTTGAGCAACTGATTTTCCAGCCTCGAAGTGCGCAGTTCTATTTGATGCTGCTGCTGGGCTCTGCGATATATTTGTAATATAGACACGACAATCATACTAGCCATCAAAATAACTAAACCCCAAAAATACCCCCAGACGGGATACCCGTAGGCAAAAAAGCCCCAGCCTATCAAACCTATGAGTATTACAAAAGCAAGGTACTTCTTTTGGACAATGGCCATCGTAACAATGATACCAGCCATCAACCAAAGTATCGAAAAGTGATCAAATGCCCACCAATGATTGAATACCGAAATCAACAATGCACCTGACAACCAATATTTTAGAGGATTGATTTGAAACTCTAACACCAGGTACCCTACTAAAAAAAAGCCGTCTAATATTTTGATCAGTTGCAAAATATCCAGCAAAGTATTGTAAAGGCCAATGTTAATGTTTTGGTATACTCCATAAAATTTGAGCAATAGCTCCAGCATTTGTACTACACAAAAACCAATAAAACATAGCAGACTGAGGTTTTTAGCTAAGCCAAAAAATAATAAAACACAAAAAAGGATTGTAAGGCCCAATACGGTCGTAATCAGGGTGTGTTCCAGCACCCATTGGTTATTTTTTTGCTGCATCCTCAAAGTGGTGCCTATGTTAGGGCGTCCAAACAATGAACGATTCGGAAAGTGGTAGTTAGACACTCTAATAGATATCTCGTGGGTTCCAGGAGTCAATAATGTGGTCGGTATCGGAAACATTCCAGTATAATTCCCGGTCTTCTCGGATTGTACATCGGTTCCAATAGTTCCGTTACGGTCAATATATGCTCCGTCCCAATAAATTTCACAAGCAGCGTTGAAGAGGTAATAATGAAAAACCAATGACTCCAATGATTGACCAGTCAATTGTACATTTGTTTTTAGCCAGAAAGTACCTGTATGCTTATTTAGAATAAGGCGCTTATTAAGCTGGAGGTGTTCCCAGTGTTGATATTGGTAGGCTGGCTGCGACCAATGCAATGAATCTCCGACGTGAAACTTCCAACCTGCTAACCATAATAACTGCTTGGTTTGCAATACATTGGCAACTTGTGATTGGGCTTTACCCATGACAAAAAACAATAAACAGATACTCCACAAATGCTTCATTTTGATATGCTTGCTCAGATTTATTCCATTGACAACTCTATAGTTCACTTCACAAATTAACTAACTGTTGATTTTGCCCCAATGGCGTATGTTTGCCCTAATTATACAATCATATATCCATATAACAAATATATTATGTTAAGAATTATTTTTCTATTCCTGGTTGGTACGCTTGCTTTATCCAACTTTCAGGCAAAAAGTCAACAAATTTATTTTCCTCATCAGGCAAGCAATGCAGTAGTAAGCGAGTTACCTAAAGAAATCAAACAACTGGCCCAACATACTAAAGAGATTTATCAAACGCCTGAACAACAAAAAAGAGCTTCTAATTATCATCATAACCTGGCTATGCTACATATGGCCAACCTAGCGCATATCAATGCCAAACAAGCGCTACAGTTAGCCCAAGCCAACCATCGTGGCAATAATCCTTATTTCGCAGCATTGGCCTGGATGCCTCATATGCTGTATACTCAAGTCCAAATAAAGATTACCTCTAAGCCTCAAAGTTTTGCGAAGACGTTCAAACCCATTTTTGAACAAGCCTATAAGCAATTAGATACTCAAACAATCCCTTGGGTACAGGCATACTTAACTAAAGATGTGTCCATGCTACGCAAAAATTTAGATCGCCTTCTGAAGCAACATGAAAAGCAGGATAGCATTCGCCTTCGAGATGCATTGCAGCTGTGCAGAGCTTATGTAGATTATCAAGTCTACAAGACCATCTCTCCTATCATTGAGCCTATTCTACAAACCAAAGAAGCACAGCAGTTGATTTTCCAGGACAGTGTCAGGATAAAAACTCCCGAAGGCCATTATATTTCGGCGGTAATTGCTCGCCCTCGAAAAGCCCAAAGCCCATTACCTACCATCTTTTACTTTAATATTTATGCCGAGGGTAAAATAGATCGTTGGAACTTCAGAGTTGCCAAAGAGGCGGCCATGAGAGGTTACGTTGGAGTGGTGGCTTTTCCCCGAGGCAAGCGGTACAGTTCGGGGCAAACCATTCCTTATGAGTACGATCATCAAGATACTTATGCTGTGATTGATTGGATCAGCAAACAAACCTGGAGCAACGGCAAAGTGGGCATGTATGGTGGAAGTTATTGTGGGTTTACCCAATGGGCTGCCACCAAAAAATTGCATCCAGCGCTCAAAACCATTGTACCCGCAGCGGCAGTAGCTCCAGGTATTGATGTACCCATGGAAAATAATGTATTCATGAATTTTGTGTACAGTTGGATACCTTACGTAACCAATAAGCAATACTTGGATTATGACGCTTATCGAGATCGCAGGCGTTGGAATAATTTGCTACAAACGTGGTATACAAAGGGGCAAGCCTATCAAAACCTCGACAAAATAGACGGTGTACCCAACCCTACATTTCAACGATGGGTCAAACACCCTAGCTACGATGCCTACTGGCAAGCCATGATCCCTTATCAGCAAGAGTTTGCCAAAATAGATATTCCGGTACTCAACATTTCCGGCTATTACGATGGAGGACAAATTAGTGCGCTGTATTACCTCAAAGAACATTATAAATACCGCAAAGACGCGGAACATTATTTTCTTATTGGTCCCTGGGGGCATTTTGGTTGTCAAGGCTTCCCTACTACTACCATCGGGGGTTATACTATTGATCCAGTGGCTAATCTTAATATCCATCAAATCATCTACCAGTGGTTTGAGTATACATTACGAGGAGGTGCTAAACCCGAAATCCTCAAAAATAAGGTCAATTATCAAGTAATGGGTGCCAATGAATGGAAACACGCCACTTCTTTGGAAAAAGTGGGTAGTCAATCGCTTAAGTTTTACCTAAGTAATCAACCATCTGGTATCACCTTTAGCTCGATGTATGGAGGTAAGCAACCATTTTATACCCTTGCATCTAAATCTCCTCAACAAGCAGGGTATCTTGAACAAACAGTTGATTTTGCCCAACGAGCCCCAAACCAACAACATAATTATTTTACTTCTCAGGTAGTGAATCCCAAACTTACTTTGGGCAATGGTTTAGCTTTTGCCACTTCCCCGTTTCCTAAAGATGTAACCATTGCGGGCACATATTCGGCTGCCTTACAGGTAACCATCAATAAAAAAGACCTGGATTGCTCTATGGTGCTGTATGAACAAACTCCAGATGGAAAGTTTTTCAAGTTGACGAATCGCTATTTGGGCAGGGCCAGTTATGCCCAAAGTAATTGCAAGCGAGCATTGCTTACTCCAGGCCAAAAACACCTGATTCCGGTAACAAATACCCGGATGACTGCCCGAAAAATTCGCAAGGGAAGTAGGCTGGTAGTGGTTCTGAATGCAAATAAGCATCCTTACGACCAAATCAATTATGGTACAGGAAAAGAGGTAAGCAGCGAAAGTATCAAAGATGCCAAAACACCTTTGCGGGTAAAGTGGCATAACGATGGATACATTCAGATTCCAATCGTCAAGGATTAAAAATACCTGTTTCGCCCTACTTCTTATGTTATGAAGTCGTCTCGACTTTTAAAGTTTGAGAAGTAGGGCTTTTAACTATCAAATCTGCCAGTTACTGATGATAACATTGGATTTAATTGCAGGAATTTTACTTGTCAGGCAGAGCGAAGCGAAGCATCTGAGTGAAAACGAGTCTACCACTCAGACCCTTCGCGGTGCTTTGGGTGACAACATGCCTACTTAAGTGGTCATCTACATTGGTGTATTTTGGGAACCAAAGAACCGAAGCTATAGCTTTACTGTGCTGAGTTCAACGAAGGTAATTACTACTACTGGTAACCTGTTTACATAATTCATTGATTATTAACAGGTTAAAACCATCACTTTTTAAGTTAAGCTGAAATACACTATTCGCGCTCCTCAAAGGGCACCACTATCCCTTGCTCTAAATAGTTTTTCAGTCCATGAAGCAATATTGCCCAACAAAACGAAGATCTTCTGAAATGATCGTTACGAGCTAACCAGTCTTTATGCCAAAATTTTAGTTGAACTTCCCCTTCTTTGCTCTCTATCATATCAAACCCCAAAGAAGTGGGCACCCAATCGGCATCTGCTTTGGTCATTTTTAAGTAAAAAGAGCGGTTTGGCTCGCATTTGGTTACTTCGGCTTGCCAGTCGTATTCAGGGGTAAAATAAAAATTATATACTGTACCTTGGGCTGGCTCTCCAACACATTTGTTGGGCCACCAATTTACCAAATGCGCAGGTAGGCTTACGGCATCAAATACTGCTTTCTGCGAAGCTTTGATGTACACGTCATGACAAATCTCAAACCCTTGGGTAGGTTTGTCGGCTGTTTTGATTGTTTCGGTATTCATAATGATATAATTAAGCAGTTGTTTTGATAAGTATAATTACCGATGTTATTGGTATTACCAAATATAACAAATATCGCCGCCTTGAACCAATCTTACCCCTTTTTTATTATTACTCAAACAAACCAAACTTTAAATCCAATGCGATTCCAACCTTTCCTTTTATTCATTGCCCTGGTAGCTACCCTTGGGTATGCTCAAGCACAAAACAACAAAGCTACTTTTCAGGGTAAAACCATTACCCTTAAAGCTGCTGATGGGGTAACAATTACGGCCGATTTGTATATGACTGCTAACAAAAATGCACCGTTGATTGTACTACACCACCAAGCAGGCTATAGTCGCGGGGCTTATCGCCCTATTGCCCCAAAGTTGAACAAGTTAGGATTTAACTGCCTAGCTTTGGACCAACGCTCAGGTAATGCAGCGCAAGACATTAAAAACGAGACTAAAAAAGCGGCCGTAAAGATGGGTAAATCTACCAAATACCCCGATGCCATTCCCGATTTAGAAGCAGGCTTAGCCTACGCTAAAAACACGTTAAAAGCCAAAAAAATCATCTATTGGGGCAGTTCTTATTCTGCTTCGCTGATGTTTTATATGGCTAGCAAATATGCCAATGATATTCAGGCAGTTTTGGCGTTTTCGCCGGGAGAGTATTTCGAGATTGGCGGAAAAAAAATTGCTAGCTTTGCGTCTCGGGTAAAATGCCCAATATTTGTAACTTCGGCCAAAAATGAGCAAAAACAGTGGCAAGGTATATATGATGCCATCCCTGCTGGAAAAAAACAATCATTTTTACCGCAAAGCAGGGGTTTTCATGGCTCCAAAGCTTTATGGTATTTCAATGAAGGAAACCAAGAATATTGGTTAGCAGTAAAAGCATTTTTAAAAAGCATAAACTAGCAAGTACATGAGCACACAAGGCTTCAAACTATTTATTAGTGATTGTGACGGGGTGTTGATCGATAGTGAGATATTGGCGGCCCGTATGATGGTAGAGCACGTCAAAACCTTTGGAGTAGAAATCACGCTGGAAGATTATCTCCGCACTTGTTCAGGCAGGACTTTCAGCGATATTATGAACAGTTTTTCTCAACAATATGGTTTCGGTTTACCTGCTGATTTTGTAGACGTGATCACCCAAAAACACGAAGCCTATAGCAAAGAACACCTACGGGCCATTCCTGGGGTGAAAGAAGCCTATGCTCAAATAAATTTACGCAAAGCAGTCGTGTCTAACAGTTTGCTTTGGCAAGTAAAACACGCTGTGGAGTTTGTCAATATGCAAACCGTATTTGAAGACCGTATGTATTCTTCAGAAATGGTCCCTCACCCCAAACCTCATCCTGACATTTATTTTCACGTAGCCCGTCAGTTTGACTTTAAGCCCGAAGAAATTATTGTGATAGAGGACAGCAAATCTGGAGCTACTGCTGCCGTAGAAGCCGGAATGCACGTGGTCGGGTTTACCGGAGCTAGCCACATTCTGGACGATCACGCCGATAAACTATTAGAAATTGGCGTAAAAAGCGTAGTAAACCGTATGGAAGACTTACCGGCAGTTGTCAATGCATTGCTTTAGGGATCATTCATTTAATAAGATACGCAAATTTTTAGTAGAGATTTTTCGGTTAAACGAGGCGCTTCCCCGATGGAATCGGGATTTACAATTTGAAGGAATAGCCTAAGCTATGGCTGAAAAAAGCAACAAAGTTTATACGAGAAAGATCACTCAAAATGCGTATACTATTTTGTGAACGATCCCTTAAGCAACAAAAGCGACAAGCCTGAATTCAGACTTGTCGCTTTTATAATTCCTTTGTTAATCAGAAAGAAATATTTCGCATTTAGTTTTTATCTCCTTCCAAAATCTTACGATAGCGAGGCATATCTTTGAATAATTTCAAGGCTTCTTGCACCTCTTTATCTCGCTCAAAAGTGGCCTCGATTTGGCCTTGCTCAAGGTAATATCGCAAAATGATTTCCAGTTCAAGGTTCTCCTTGATTTGATCGCGGAAAGTACTCAAATCTGATGCTTTACTAGCCGTCATTTTTTGCTGTACCGCCTTGATCTGTCCTTTTATTTTATCAAAGGTTCCTTCTTGTTTGGCTTTAGCTTCCAGTTTTTTCAAAGCCTTCTCTACCTTGGTAGTGTATTTATAGTCTTTACCTTTCACCCAGTTTACAAACTTCTGGTACTCAGCATTGCTCAAGCGGAATTCCTTGGCAGATTTGATGGTTTTGTGCTGCTTTACATAAGCGGTAGCATAGTCAAAAATCAACCCTTTGCGCAATAGTGTAACCGTTACTGGAGCTAATTTCTTAGCAGGTACTGCTATGTCTGGATCCAAGCCTGTACCATCATATACCGTACGACCATTTTTGGTTTTAAAAGATTTTTTGAGTGAATCTGGCAAACGACCCGTTTTCTGATCTTCCTGGCCACTATAATCAATGGCTTGAATACAACGCCCACTCGGAATATAATACTTGGCTGTGGTAATTTTTACTTGTGAATTGTAAGACAATGGTCTTGGAATTTGTACCAAACCTTTGCCAAAACTACGCTGTCCAATAATCACCCCCCGATCTGAATCTTGTAAAAACCCGGCAACAATTTCAGAAGCCGAAGCACTGTTATCGCTCAATAACAACACCACTGGAATATCCAAATCCATTGCTTCGTTCATCGTTTTATAACCACGGTTAAAGTCTTTTACTTTTCCCTTGGTGTTTACTACCTCCAGGTCACGGTCTACAAATATATTACAGATATTTACCGCTTCTATCACCAAACCTCCAGGGTTGCCTCTCAAATCCAACACGAGTTTCTTCATTCCCTCCTTTTTCAACTTTTTGAAAGCATCTTTTACTTCCTTGGAAGCTGTGCGGGTAAACCCTTGTAGCTTGATATAGCCTACCTCTTTTTCCAACATTCCGGCATAAGGCACATCATCAATTTTAATGTTTTGGCGTGTTACCTCAAACTTCTTTTGGGTTTGCTCTCCCGGACGAGCAATAAGCAACTGCATTTTGGTACCAGCCTGCCCCTTAAAGATTTTATCAATCTCTTTGGTGGGTTTATTCTGAATATTGATGCCATCTACGGCTACTATTTCGTCGCCAATTTTTAGCCCTGCCTTGTAAGCAGGCGATTTTTCATTGTATTTTACAATAATGGTTTTGCCATCATAAGTACGTGAAACCACTCCTATACCACCGTATTGCCCAGTATTTTGGGTACGATAGTCTTCTATTTCATCTTCGGGAATGTAGTTGGTGTAAGGATCAAGCGATTTCAGCATGCCATCCAGGCCGTTTTTCATCACCGTACTGGGGCTTACATCATCCACATAGTTTTGGTTAATCTCACGAAACACCTGGGCATACAACTCTATGCTTTTGGCGATTTCAAAATACTTGTCACCTGGTTTTTTAAAGGCAAATACCCCAACCAACACCAGTACCACTGCGATTTTGAAATATCGGTTTCTATAAAACTTTTTTGGGAATATCTTTTTCATTGGAATTTCCTTTTCAATACTATCAAATTATCGCTTCGCTTTTTTGGTAATGGTCAATGCCTGCTTGTAGTCGTTCATGTTTTCAAACAACTTCAATGCAGCCTTCAACTCGGCATCTTCTCTAAAAGATACCTTGGTTAGGCCCTTGTGTAAGTAATAACGAGAGGCAATTTCTAGCTCTAGCAGGTGTTTGACATCTTTCTTGTAAGTAGCCAAATCCTGCTCTTTGTTGTGCGATACTTTTGTTTTTAGATTACTCAACTCTCCTTTAATACTTCTGTAGTATTGCTCATCTCTGGCGGTTTTTTCTAAGCCCTTTAAGCTATTTTCAACGTCCGTTTCGTAGTCATACTTTTGGGTTTTCACCCACTTTACAAAAGCACTATACTCAGCGTCGGTCAATTTAAATGCGTCTGCACTGGCAATCGTGGTGTGTTTAGAAGCATATATATTGGCATAATCAAACAACAATCCTTTATCTATCAAGCTATTTACAATCGGAGAATAATCCTTTTCCTTGGTCAATACATCAGGTGCTAAACCATTGCCATCGTATACCGTACGACCATTTTTGGTTTTAAATGCCGTTTTAAGCGAATCAGGGAATTTTTTGGCAGAGCCATCTGCATTATGTTCGCTGTAATCCAAGGCCTGTACACAGCGTCCACTAGGAATATAATATTTGGCGGTAGTTACTTTTAGCTTAGCATTGTAAGCCAACGAACGGGTAGTTTGCACCAACCCTTTTCCGAAAGTATTTTGTCCAATCAATACCCCACGATCATAATCTTGAATTACCCCAGCCACAATCTCCGAAGCCGAAGCACTTCTTTTGTCGGTAAGGACTACCAAAGGAATGTTGATGTCGTAAGGTCGGTTCAATGCATGGTAGCTTTGGTTGATTTCCTTTACCTTTCCTTTAGTTTTTACCACTTCCATATTGCGGTTAATGAAAAGGTTAGAAATATTAATGGCTTCACTCAAAAGTCCACCTGGATTCCCACGTAAATCCAACACAACCTTCTTTGCGCCTTTGTTTTTTAGTTTGTACAAAGCCTTGCGCACCTCACGCGAAGCACCTTGGGTAAAATCAGTCAATTGAATATACCCTACATCACTCGCTACCATATCATAAAAAGGAACATTATCAATTTGAATGGTTTGACGCTTTAAGGTCACATCAAAATCTGCTTTTCCTACGCGCTTAATTTTTAAGGTAAGTGGGGTATTGGGGGCACCTTTTAATAATTTACTCACCTGGGTGGTGGTTTTGGTCTTGAGGACTATGCCGTTGATGGCCAAAATTTCATCGCCAATTTTTAGCCCTGCTTTATAGGCCGGAAAACCTTCATAAGGCATAATTACCAAGGTTTTACCACTACGGTTCCCGATCGTAGCGCCAATTCCTCCATATTGCCCAGTGGTCATCGTACGATAATCGGCCAAGTCTTCTTCCGGAATGTAATTGGTGTAGGGGTCCAGTGATTTCAGCATCGCGTCTACCCCAGTTTTCATCAACTTGGAGGGGTCAATCTCATCTACATAATAAGTATTCACCTCCTTGAATAGTGTAGCAAAAATATCGAGGTTTTTTTGTATCTCAAAGTACTTGTCATTGGTAATGGTTTTAAAGGCAAACAACCCTGAAACAAGCAGCATCAGCGCTATGCCTATTATTTTGTGTTTTTTGGTTATCATACGTGGTTCATTTTATAAATATTGTATAATTTCTGGAACTCAATACCCG
>DMXI01000434.1 GCA_003483885.1 Microscillaceae bacterium | reverse complement strand
GGCGGGTAAGCGATGGACAGAAGCTGCACCAATTTGAGCAAGCCAAAAAACGTGTACGTCGTTATTACAAGCATCTTGAGCTTTCGGCCAAAGGAGATAAAGTCCTGATTTGCACCGATTCGGTCAAAATATTTGATGCGAATACCTACCAATTATTAAAACAATACAAGGGCCGATTGGCTACTTTGGCACCCGATGGCCAATCGTTGGCAATCAAAGTTTCCTATAACCAATTGCATTGGCAAAACCTGACTGACAATACTCAATTGGCCCAGTGGAAGTTTAGAACTGGCTCGAGCTATTTTGTGTTTGCTCCCGATGGCAAAAAACTATTGATGGCTTCACCTCGCAAAAGTAGTGTTCGAAAAATTTCCCTGCTTTATGAAGCGAAAACCGGGCAATTACTTAAGGCTTTTGACGGGTTTAGATGGCAAACCAATGTAGCACGTTTTGTCAATAACAAGGAAATCTTGTTGGCTGGCGGCATCCCCTTTAGTACCAAAACTAAATACAATATTGGCCTTACCTGGAGCCTGAAAAACGGGCAAATCAAGCATACTTTTGAGGGGCATCAAGCCATTATTCAATGTGGAGCTGTATCTAAAAATGGCCAAACCCTATTTACAGGAGATAGTAAAGGAACTCTAATGATGTGGGACTTGAACAATGGTAAGCTCTGGGGACAGAGAAAAGCCCGCAAACGTAAATTTGGAGGCATCCGAACCATTGCATTGTCGCCCAAGCACCTATTAGTAGGGCGGCCAAGTGCTTCTCAACTGTACAAAAGAAGAGGAAAAACCTGGTACCCATCTGTGAGCCTGCCTCATAAGGGGTTACCCATAAGTGCGGGTTTCTCAGCAGACAACAAAAAGGTATTCATTGGTTTTAAACGTTATCACAAAAGATCGCCTCGAATATATGAGGTAAGCACTGGAAAATTTGTGGGAGACCTGAGCAAAGACAAAACCATTGGCCTATTGAAGTTTTCGCCCAATGGCTCGCAGGTATTGACAACCAACAACAAAGTGACCAAGCTTCAGCGAGTGCAAAACTCTCAGGTACTGCATACTTTTCCGCATACACAACCTATAGAATGGATGTCTTTTTCGCCCGATGGCAGCAAAATATTGTTAGGAGATCGCGTAGATTATATGTACACTGGCGAGCAAGCCAATGTGGGTATTTGGGATGCCAAAACGGGGCAACAAATCAATACTCTCCAGGGCCATCGCCTCAAGATTACCGCAGCAAATTACTCCCCAAATGGACGTAAAATTATTACGGCTTCGCTGGACAATACCGTCAAACTATGGGATGCCAAAACCGCTCGCCTGTTGTGTACTTTTTACCTCAACCAAGATCAAAAAATTGCAGTAACCCCTGAAGGCTATTACTTGGCCAACAAAGAAGCTGTGAATGAATTGGTGCATTATGTGGTAGGAGATAAGGTGTATTTGTTTGATCAATTCGACCTGCGCTATAATCGCCCCGATAAAGTGCTCAAAGCCTTGGGTGCGGCTTCCCGACTGCGGGTGAAAATGATGCGTCGAGCCTACATCAAGCGACTTCAAAAAGTAGGGTTTAGTAAAAAACGCATTGAATTATTTTTAAAAGGAGATTTTAAAAACGATCTGAATGCTCCTGAAATTATTCGAAAAGGACAGGGGACCGCTACTCCTGAATATTTGATTGAAACTAACCAACCCAACTACACCATACGCTTTGTCGCCAATGACAATCAATACTTGCTCGATCGTTATAACATTTATGTAAATGGAGTCTCTATTTTTGGCCAAAAAGGTGTTTCATTACTGGCTAAAAATACCCGACGCACCTATCTCAAAGCTCAAATTCCTTTGTCGGCACGAACCAAAAACATAGTAGAGATAGTAGTATTGAATACTCAAGGAGCAGCATCGCTCAAAGATCGTTTTGAAGTAATCTACAAGCCTGCCAAACCAAGCCCTAAGCCCAATTTACACATTGTATCATTGGGCGTTTCTAAGTACAAAAACAAAAGCTACAACCTCAACTATGCCCGTAAAGACGCTGAAGACATTGTAAAGGCTTTTGAGTTAAATGCTCATAATCAAGACGATACGGGTAGATTTGGGAAGGTAATGGTATACAAACTACACGACAAGAGTTTGACGGTGACTAAACTAAAAGCTTTGAAGCAAAAACTTTTGAAAACCAAGGTAGACGACCACGTGATTGTGTTTTACGCGGGACACGGACTATTAGACGAAAACCTGGATTACTACTTGGGAACTTACAAAGTGAATTTTCAAAACCCTCGTGAAGGAGGTTTGGCCTATGAAGACTTAGAGGCAATTATAGATGGCATTCCAGCGCGCCAAAAACTGCTATTGGTAGATGCTTGCCATTCGGGCGAAGTAGATAAAAGTGATTATAAAGAAGTAAAGGCTCAACTAGGCGAAAAGCAATCTATTAAATTTAGAGGGTTTCCAACCGCCAAAAACACCCCAACCAGTAATCAGCAAAAAGTAGGCTTGAAAAACTCTTATGAGTTGATGAAAACTTTGTTTACTGACTTGCGCAAAAGTACAGGGTCTACCGTACTTTCCAGTGCGGGAGGAGGGGAGTTTGCCCTCGAGAGCGAAGAGTGGAACAACGGGGTATTTACTTATTCGTTGTTGGATGGGCTCAGAAATCGAAAAGCTGACTTGAATCAAGATGGTAAGGTAATGCTCTCGGAGTTGCAACAATACTTGGGCAAACGAGTACAGGAACTCACCAACGGTCAGCAAACACCTACCTCGAGGGTGGAGAATTTGGATAACGATTTTAGAATTTGGTGATTTTAGTCTATAGACCACAGTCAACAGTCCATAGTTTTTTGTTCGTAGTTTTTATCTTATTGTTCCGCTTCGCTTATGGTTGCATTGCCCCGATGAAAATCGGGA
>DMXI01000640.1 GCA_003483885.1 Microscillaceae bacterium | reverse complement strand
CAGTCCCCTCGCGATGCTGACCACCTCCCCGCTCGTGATACAACGAAAAAACCTAAGCATATTTTTCTTTCTTGTCAGAACTTAACAGCCCTACGGTAAAACCAGGATTTACAACTATATGGTTTAACTAAAGTAAAGCTTCCGTTGGTCGGTTCGCGATGCATTGTGGAGCCATTTAACCATCAAAATGTCGTATTTCAGAAAAACTGCATAACATCAGTCAATAACTGAAATAAAAAAATAAATGAATACAAATTACTTGTTGGTGACGCTCCGCTTAAACACCAAACAAGGGGCTAAAGCTTATCCATCAATCCCCTTTAATAATTTTACCTGCCCCCGTGATGTTACGCTCGATCACTTTGGGGTTGCCATAATAAATCACATTGCCTACTCCCCGCAAATCTACTCGCAAAGTATCACTCACGCGTACTTCGCAATTGCCTTCTCCCTGGAGCAAAATATTGCAAGTTTTGGTAGTTAAATTTTTTCCTAGAAAAGCCCCAAAACTTGTGGAGGGTGAAAAGGGGTCATCAGAAGTATTTACGTCTAGACGATCTGCTGTTCCGCTTACTTCCGCATTGGCGGTGCGGGCAATGGTTACCGAAAGTTGCTGAGTCTGGATCAGTAACGAAAGGTCTCCCTGATCGATCAGGTTTGCCGCGAAACTCGGAACTTGCAATGTATCTCGGAAAATGATATCATCATAGCCATTATGAGTAATGGAGTTCAATGTTTGGTAAGGTACCTCCAGAGTAATTTGTCGCTGGGTTAAATGATCACAACGGGGAATATCAACCCCAATGGATAGCCGTTGGTCATTTACCTCGGCCTGCACGTGAGAGAGCACATTTTTCCCTCCAGTCAAATAAGCTGTAGAGGAATTATCGCGATACAATATTACCCTTACTGGGCTCAAAACATCGGTGCTTAAGGTGTTAAAATCTGATAATTGTCTTGTGACTCGTTGGGTTTTACCCGTAAATTTAATGCACCTTGTATCGCAACTTGCCAGCCCAATCGCCAGGCATAATAAAACACTAATTAGGTTTGTGATGTGGCTCATTCATATTTTGGTATAATCAGAATATTTATTTAGATTTACTTGTTACCCTCTAAGTTTTTTCAACCCATACACATTACAACCGTAAGCATAAATACTATTGCATAACAAGTATTTAGTAATTTAAGGAATACCTACAAAAGCACGCTTAATATATGGATGCCATCGTAATCAAGGCCGATATACTGTCATACATTCCCTTACCTGCCCTCTTACTGGATGTTACCAGCCGACAAATTTTGGCGGTGAATGACAATTTTCTTCAATTGACCGATGTAACTCGTACTGCTGTTATTGGCAAAAAGTTATCTGCACTATCCCAATGGGATCCCGATCAACGCCTCAATGTGTATCTCAATCAATCTACTGGAAATCCCGAAACTGGTATTGACCACGAGATCCGCTGGTTGATGGCCGATGGTTCTTTTCAGTATTTTCGTATGGATTGTAGCATAGCGGCTGTTTCCCCTCACACTCAGGTTATCCTTACTTTACAGAATATAGACAAAGAAAAAAAACTAGAGGCAAAACTTGAAAGGCAACAAGAAGTTTTTCGAAGTGTTTTTGATAATTCGCCTATTCCCAAGCTCTTAACCAATCTGGACGGGCAAATTATCAAGGCCAACGATGAGTTTTGCCTGATGGTAGGCTACAATATGGAAGATGTCTGTGAAAAACAAATTGTGGACATCATCAACCCTGATGATTTGCCTACCTTGGTGATGTATCAAAAACAGCTTTTGCACGAACCCTTGAAAAGCTTTGAGCTTGAGAAGCGTTTTCTGCACCGTTCGGGCAAAGAAATATTTACGCTTACTCACATTTCTGTATTGTACGATGAGCATAACCAAGCTTCTCGTTTTTATATCCAGGCCATTAACATTCAGGCTCGTAAAGAAGCCGAATTTGAGCGAGAGCGCTTTCGAAGCATTCTCAATCAAGCTGGTGAGGCCATCATTATTGCCGATGCCCCCACAGGCCAAATCATAGATTTTAACCACACTGTGTGCCGTAACCTGGGGTATACTCGGGCGGAGTTTCAGAACCTTACGATCTATCAAATTATCAAAGAAGACAAAAACACGCTTACAAAACGCTTCGATGATCTGATCCGCAACCCTCGTAAAACTCTCCGTTTTCAGGTAACCCTGCAACGCAAAAACAACACCCAGTATCCCGCAGAAGTATCGGTAAGTTACCGTAGCTTTCGGGGACAAAAATACCTCACTGCCATTGCCCGCGACATTAGTCAGGAAGTAGATTCTGCTGATAAAATTATGGAGGGTGAGGCTCGATTTAGAAGTATTTTTGAAGAAACCAATATGGGGATTGCCCTGACGGACACCCGGGGCAACTTTGTGGAGTGTAACCAAGCCCTAGCCGATATGCTAGGCTACACTCGTGATGAAATTCTGGATTTGCATATCATGGATATAGCCTACCCAGACGATGTAAGGGTAAACGGCGATAATTCTCAAGATTTTTTTAAGGTAAAGAGTCTCGAGAAAAGGTATCGTAAGAAAAATGGGGAGATTTTGTGGGGCCGTCTTACCAACTCTACCATTCGCGATAAACACGGGCGTCCTTTGTATGGCGTAGGTATGATTGAAGATATTACGGCCCGTAAAATGGTTGAGGTACAAAACATAGAACACGAATCTTTGCTCAATTCTATTAATGAAAACCTCAGCGAGGGCATTTACCGAACTTCTCCCACCGGAGGCATTGTGTATATCAATCCTGCCTTTGCTTTATTGTTTGGTTTTAATCGTATTACCGAAGCTTATACCATTCACCCTGACGATTTGTACGATGACGTAACTCAGCGAGAGCGCTTACGGGAAATACTGGACCGAGAAGGGTATTTTAAAAACCAGGAAGTATGTTTTAAGCGCAAAGATGGCAGTGTATTTTGGGGGTTGCTCAATAGCCATGTTACTCGTCGTACCGATGGTAAAGTATTTTATGACGGCACCATCATCGACATTACTGAAAAGAAATTGTCGGAAGAATTGCTGATGACTCAAAACGATGATTTGCAAAAAATCAATAGCGAACTGGATCGTTTTGTCTACAGTGCCTCCCACGATTTACGTGCTCCTCTTACCTCTATCATGGGGTTGGTCAATATTGCCGAAAACGAAAATCCAGCACCTAATTTGGCCAAATACCTGCAAATGATCAAGAAAAGCATTTTGAAGCTGGATTTGTTTGTGCAAGACATTATCAATTATTCCAAAAACTCTCGCCTGGAAATCGCCCGCGAGTCGATTGATTTTGAAGAATTGGTGCAGGGTTCTTTAGAAAACTTACAATTTTTGAAAGGCTCTGATCAAATTGAAAAAAGCGTAGAAGTGCATTATAAGGATGGCGCAACTGATTTTTATTCGGATCCTACTCGTTTGAACATCATTTTCAACAATACCTTATCCAACGCCATTAAATACCATAATGCTTCTACCAAAAGCCCTTTTGTAAAAATCGCGGCCCATATTCATGCTCAAGGAGTTACGATTGAGATCAGCGATAATGGGAAAGGAATTCCAGAGGAAAGCATTCATCGCATTTTTGACATGTTTTATCGAGCCAGCGAAGACTCTAAGGGTTCGGGCTTGGGGCTGTATATTGTCAAAGAAACAGTGGAAAAGCTTAAAGGCGAGGTTTCGCTTGAGTCCACTTTGCACCAGGGTACGGTCATTACCATTCAATTACCCAATGTAGACACCGCTCAGGAAACATTTGAAGATTAGATTTTGATCAATACATCGTTTCTTTCTGCACATGAATGCTCAAACTTACATACTAACATTTGAAGCCTTTGAGGCCAATCAATTCACCCAAGAAGTTTATGCCATTTGGCAAGCGTTTATTGATCAGCTCCGAGAAATCACGCAACTTGACCCCAGTTCTACCCAAAAATTGGCAGATACTCAACATTTTCTAACTGAACGATATGTATTTCTCAGACAATCTGAAAAAGAAAAAAGAGTTCATTTTTCCATAGAACTGATTGCTGATCATGGCTTTCAAAAATATAAGATATCTTACTTTAACTACCAATGGAGCTCCTCAAATACTCACCACAAACAATTAAAAACAATTCTTAATAAATATTGGCTTCCTTACGCTTATTCAGTTCAAGAGACATTGTCACTCGTAGCTCAAAACCTCAACGAAAATACTGTTTGGATTTTAGATCATATCATCAATAATATAGAAGAGGTGAGTCCAGAAATTCTTCAGCTTTTTGAAACTGCTCTCCAAGACGGTGATGAAGAATTACAAATAATGGCAGCCTTGATTATAGAAACTAACGAAGAGTATTGGCAAGCATTCCAAGTAATCATCCGATTACTTACGCAGAGAATAGAAGATAGAAAAGATCCTCCAAAAGTTATAGAAAGTTTTAAGCAAACGGTTCGAGTCCTTCAAGAAAGTAAAAATGATGAATACAAATCGCTTGACATAAACCAACTTTTCCCAAAAATTGCTAAAGAGTTCATAAGGGCAAAGTTAATCAATGAATCCGACCAAGTTTCCTTTAACGAAATTATACAATTATTTGGTGCACCAAATAATGTATATGCCTGGTACTCCGAGAGAAGCCTCGAAACATCACGAAAAGATGTTATTCGTTACTTAAAAGTCTATGAGCAATGGCAAGCCCATATTGAGCCATATTATCGTTATGGGCATATATACGATTCCAAATATAATCGAGAATCTTGTTATCACCCTCTGGGATGTTATGTCATCATCAGCCAATTTCTATGGCATTATTACAAGCTTGATACTGCTGAAGCCCATTTGATTCGCTCAGCCCAGATGGCTGAACAATTGGTGAGAGACGATGGAAAAAAAGTTATCCCTTTTCAAAAACTGAACACCATTGAGTTCACAGATCATTACGCAGGTCAATATTACCATAATCCCTCTCTCTATGCGCTCAATTATTTTTATTTAGGTGAACTGTATAACTCACAAAAGCAGCACAAAAAAGCTACAGACGCCTACCAAAAATTTCTGGTATTTGAACCTGACTTTATAGCGCCAAGGTTAGTACTTCAGGATGGATTTTATGATTTATCGCGCCAAATACCTGACAGCAGACAAGCAAAAGAACGTATTGGACGCTAAAAACAAGCACTTACCTACATTCTGCTTCATTACAAATCTATGATTGACTCACGCCCAACCATAGATTTGTGTTTATATCGAGGTTAGATACAAAGCTACCTACTAAATGATAGCACCATATAACCACCCACCATGACCCAAATGTAGTATTGGGCGCTGACGAGGTTTTGTAGCTGCGGAATGTCTTTGAGCCAACCTTGGGTAAGGGCTAAACCAAAGGCAAAAACCAAGGCCGCAATGTATTTCAGGTTTCCAGTGCGAGCAATAAAGCTTAAAGCAAAGCCGATGGTCAAAATCCAAACTACCTGACCTGGCTGAATTTGCGAAATTTTAATCCATCCGTTGCCCACAACAATTCCAAACATAAAAATAACGGCTCCTATAGTATTGATGGTGTTTCTTGGCATAAGTATGTATGTTAATATTAGGCTTTAAATATCCCAATATACTACATTTCAAACGATCGTAGATTCTTCGCTAGAAAAAAATATCTTGAGCCAGTCGATAAGTATTCGCGTGTGCATTGACAATGTCGGCAATATTGGGCGAGTACCCGCCTCCCATGCTTACCACTACAGGCAGGTCATTTTTTTTACAAAGGTCAAACACAATTTGATCTCGCTGGCGACACCCATCAATGCTCATCCCTAAGCGCCCCAATTTATCTGTAGCCAGCACATCTACGCCCGCTTGAAAAAACACAAAATCGGGCTGCACTTCATCCAGTAACCTTGGTAAGGCTTCACGCAACTTAGTTAGATATACACGATCATCGGCATCATCGGGCATTTCAATGTCTAAGTCAGAGGTTTCTTTGTGTAGAGGGTAGTTTTTAGCACCGTGCATGCTAAAGGTAAATACCAGTTCGTTTTGCTGAAAAATTTCGGCAGTGCCATTGCCTTGGTGTACGTCCAGATCTACCACCAATATTTTACTGGCCAACTGCTTTTCTAACAAATAGTGAGAAGCCAGTGCAATATCATTAAGCAAGCAAAAGCCTTCACCTCGATCAGTAAAAGCGTGGTGGGTACCTCCCGCTACATTCATAGCCACGCCATGTTCCAACGCAAAATGAGCACATTGAATAGTACCTTGGGCAATCACAATTTCACGATGTACCAAACCTTCTGACAAAGGAAAACCTGTTCGGCGAATTTCCTGACGGGTCAACTCCAAATTCTTCAAACGATGCCAATAATCAGCCTCATGGGTCTTCAAAATCCAGTTTTCTTCTAAAGGATAGGGTTCAAAAAAATTCTCTTCGGTGACGGTTCCTTCATATACCAACTGTTCGGGCAACAGATTGTATTTTTCCATGGGGAAACGATGCCCTTTGGGCAAATGGTGTGCATATATTTTCGACCAGGCAATTTTAAGCATTATCTCTTGTTTTTTTATGAGCCTCTGTAACTATTGCAAACTTGAATATAACAAGAGATGTTTTTATAAGGTTTAAAAAACGTTGATACTACAAAAAACTGCATGAATAATTGTAAGGCATATATAATCCGACTGTTTTTAAATCACTGAAATATGATTTAAAGGCTAGCAATAAAATCGGATAGTTTATCTTCTTTGGGTAGTAACAATTTTTTACGAATTCTATGACGAGCCACTGAAGTGCTCCCATGAATGATACCTAAAATGGTTGCGATCTCTTTGGAGGTAAATTTTAGTCTAATTAATGCGCACAAGCGTAATTCTGAATCGCTTAGTTTGGCTGATTTATGCTTGAGTTTTGTAAAAAAGCCCTGATGAATTTCCGAAAATAAGCTAAAAAAACTATCCCAATCACGATCCAGGCTCAAACTTGAATCTACCAACCGTGAAAGTTGTTGCAGATTCTTTATATCTCTTGACTTTTGGGTTAATGCGACATGATAACGTATTTTTTCTATCATCTCATTTTTTTGCACAATATGCAAGGCCTGAGAAGTTAATTGTTGTTGCTTGAGCTCTACTTCCTTTTGTAAAGCTTCTGCCTGTAGCTTTTTTTCGTTCAGGGTTGCTTGTGTCAGTTTTTTTTCTGCTTCATAAATCTGCCGGTTTTGAATAAGCAATTGTTTATTTTTTCTAACCCTCAATCGTAACAATATAATTACCAACCCACCAATCATAATTAAACTAATGAGCGAGCTTACAAAAGTGTATTTAAGTAGTTTTTCGTGTTCTTTTTCCTTGCGTAGCAAGGCTATTTTTTTATTCTTAATGGTTATTTCCTGTTCTTTTTTCTTCGTTTCATAGCGGGTTTGTATTTCGACTAATTGTTTATTTTTTGCTTCGTTAAACAGGGAATCTTGTATGGCTACATATTTTTTATAAAACTCCCAACCTCTTTTAAAATTTCCCTGAGTAGAATCTAATTCAGCCAGCCTTTCATAACTGTGCCTTAACAAGTCTTTCGCCTTTAACTGTTGAGAAATTTTAAGTGCAACTTGTAGCGTATCATAGGCCTCTTTATACTGCCTCCGGACTGTAAGTACATTGCCCATCTCAGCCAATATTTTTGCATTAAGCCTTTGATCCTGAATCGCCCGCCCCATTTTTAACGCTTCTTTAAACTTTTGAAAAGCTAATGAATATTTTTTTTGGGCCTCATAGACAAGCCCAGTATTGTATAAAGCACTTGCTGCAAAGTCTATTTTGTTCTTCTTTTTTTGAATAATATAAGAATCATTAAAGCTCTGAATGGCTTTTTCATATTCTTCCATATCCAAGTATACCAGCCCAATGTTCCCCAATACATCTCCTATTCCACTAACACTATGAATTCTTCTGTAATAATCTAATACTTGTTGGTAATACTTCAATGCCTGCTTCTCTTGCCCTTGCGAGTCATATACCATTGCCAGGTTGTTCAAGGTACTGGTAATATCCAGGGTATCTGTGGTTTTTTCCTTAATATCTAAAGCTTGTTCAAAAGCCTTTAATGCTTTATCATAGTCTCCTTTATAATAATACTCTAAACCTATATTATTATAACTGTATCCCAAGCCTTTAGAATCTTTCAATCTTTTTTGCAAGGATAAAGCCTTTTTATATTGCTCAATCGCTCTGTCAGAGTCTAATTCAGCATAAATCAACCCTAACCTTCCTATGGCACGGCCAATGGCTATGCTATCTTTATGCTTTTTACTTATAGCCAATCCTTTTAACCAATATTTTTTGGCTTCCTCTCTCTTGCTTTGCCTAAAATAACTGTTTCCAATCAGAATAAAGCTTTTATTGATTTGCTTAGGTCGGTTATGCACTTGAAAAATGCTCAGTGCTTTCATAAAATATTCTCTGGCTTGGTCGATGTCTCCTTTTTGTGACCAAACCGTTCCTAAATGCAAATAAGCCCAAGCCTTGCCTATAGCATAATTGCTTTCTTGAGCCAATTTTAATGCTCTTAAGGCATATTTTTTTCCTTCATCAATATCTTGTTGGATTAATTTTTTAGCTAATTGATTTAATATATCAACTTTCTTTATGTTAGAGGTCTCCTCCTGTAGTGTCATCTTTAGATTGTCAATCACTGTATTCTGGGCAAAACCTAAACTCCCACTCAACACTATAAAAATAAACAAAGGAATTACTCTCATAAATCTTATACGACCTTTCAATGCTGGAAATATTACCATTGTTTTATATTGCTTGTATTATACTATTTTCTTTCTCGTATATTGTTTTATATCGAGGCGTCTTGCTTCAGGATGCAAATAAAAATACCCTTCACATCTATGTAAATCTTGTCGGAGTCCTTCCAAATCTCTATCTTGTTTAACTTCCTGAATAACTTTGTCCAGTTTTTCCAGTTTTTTTTGCTCATCTAATTCATTAAGGCTCCCATTTCTGTGCTGTATTTGTAATTGGTGCCAATAAATTTTTCGATATGCCTGAATAAGTCTTTTCTGTAGTTTTAAAATATTCATGTTTTTCAATTATTTATAATAATATTAAAATAATACAAAGGTGTATTCTGATGCACTTGCTGTGAAGAAATAATATGATGTACTGTGCTTGATTTATACTTTGTTAATATTGATAAGAAGCCCCATAAAAATCAGGTAAGCAAACTCGTTTTATGAGGAATTCTTACTTTGATCACCTATTTGAAACTAGTCTATCAAAGGCGGATTTTACTTTACTTCAAACTTTAATGATTTCCTGATTTGGCTATTGATTACTACTTGCATGATGTAGGTTCCCCGAGCCAGACCTTGTGTGCCAAAAGAAGCAGTGGTGGTTTTCTCTCCAGTAAATGCTTTTCGCTGCTCAGCAATTTTTCTACCTTGCAGGTCAAATATGGTAAAAGTGGCCGAGTCACCATCAAGCAGGTTTATCTGAGCAGATATGCCTCGGCCTTGCACTACTGGATTAGGAAACAACTTTGCCTGATAAGTATCTACATTCAACTGACCCACAATCTTATTGGTCATATTTATAGTGTAATCTTCTACTTCTCCGTAGGCTCCTTTAGCTGGTGGAAAGTCTTGGGGCATAATTGCGATTCGCATGCGGGTTTTGCCAGGCTTTGTTCCTTCAGGAACTTTGATCTTTCCTAGCATAAAAGAAGTGGTGGTTGCAGGAATGACTCTATGGATCACTTCTTCACCTTTATCACCAAAACCTCCATTTTGGTTAAAATCAATCCATACTTTGACATAAGCTGACTGGTTGAAACTTTGGTGAGCAATCGTTAGAGGCAAGGTAGTACCTATATCCAGGTCAGTCACAATGTTGGTAAAATCATTGTACTCCTCAGCGTAAAAAGGGGTTTTATGGTCAATTTCTCCCAGTTTCACTTGAGTAATCATAGATTTACTCTTCTCCCGAGCATTCTCTAAACCACCAGTGGTAAATTCTATAGATGAAGCATAGGGCTGATCACTATTACAATTTGTTTTTATTTGTAATTCGTAGGTGGTATTTTGAGCAAGTCCAGTAAGCACCAACCCCCAAAAACCAGTGTTCATATAGGTCCATTGAGCAGTTCCTTTCACTCGATAGCGTACTGTATAATCTGTTGATATAGGGTTATTTGTAGTCCAATCAAAACTTGCTACTGTCCATCCCACATAATTTGCTGAAATGTCCGTTACTTCCGCGCATCCAGCTTGAGAAAGCGTGGAGGTTAAATTCATACTATATAACCCATTTCCATGAGTAGCTACAGCTACCAAATTGTCACTGCTTCGCGCTTCAACCATAGAAACCACCACATTGCCAATGTTCTGGTCACCTTCCTGCGTCCATACGGTATTATTTCCCTGCAACTGCTCAGTAGAATACAACCCTACTGAAGTACCCACCAGATAAATCACTCCTCCATTGGTAGGACGATGGATTTCTGCCCAACGTACCGAAGGCCCTCTACGATCACTTGAGTTACTGGTTGGATCATCATCCAGATTACCTCCTACATGGTCCCAGGTTTCTCCTCCATCATTTGTATAAAATATGCTGTTAATATTATAGTTAGAGTAAGTAATCATTACATTGTCCGAGTTTTCAGGATCAACGGCAATACTACTTATTCGAGCATCAGGCAAGTTTTTATCAGACCATACATTGATTACTTCATAATTGTCACTATGGGCGTTATTAATACGATACACCCTACCATTGGCAGTGCCATAATACAACACATTGGCATCATTATTTTTTGAAATATCAAAGGCGGTAATTGCTTGGTCGCCAGTATGAGTAGCTAAAGTATCCCAGCCAACATTGGTCCCATTATTATTGCGGTTATGAATGGTATCTACTCTGGCATTTCTCAACATATACTGACGCTTAGAATAAAACATCATCCTTTCATCATTCTTATTCAGAATAAACGGATGAACAAACCAAGTACCCACACCTGGGCCTTTTGGGTGAACAAAGTTAATAGGACCTTGTATGCCTCCTGGAGCGCCTTCTACTCTACCTACTCGGCCATTTTGCGTGCCTACATACCTTGTATCTTCGCCTGATACTATGGCAGTAAAGGCACCATCTGCTCCCCAGGCTTCTTCTTGCCAAGGATTACCCGAGTTTATCTCATCTGTGTACCATTTACCTCTATCCTGGAATCCAGCCAGCATTCTTCTATCCCCTGAGGTAAATCTATCAATAGCTACTGAATATGCTTGAGTAGTGGTATAACCGTTATTTAGTTCTACCCAAGTGACAGGTTCATCCGGGTTTGAAGGAAGATTCGTTAGGTTGTTTTCTGTACGGCTTATCCCTCCATCATGGCCAGAAAGCATACGGTTAGGGTTATTTGGGTAGAAAACAAGGGCGTGGTTGTCTGGATGATGATGAGGATATCTGAACAACAGGCCATTTCTAAGAGAGAGATTATATCCTCCAATTCTCTGAGTGATTCCAGTGATCAAGTTTACCCGTGTCAGGTTCAATTCTCCTACAAATAAAACATCTCCCTGAGTGGGGTGCACTTTCAAAAGTTGATTATATGCACCTTGAGAATTCATAAACCGCTCTGCAATACCTCTACCAAACTCCGGCAAATTATTCGTAAAGTCTTGTACCTCTATCTGAAGGGTATCACTTCCTCCATGTAGGGTATCATTACGCGTATATCTTAATAAGTGAAAAGCTTCACCCTCACTGTCACCTATATAATTAAAATCACCTCCTGTATAGTAGTAATTAAACAACAGGTATACTCTGTTTTCGTTAGAAGGGTCAATGGCAATAGAAGTACGTCTTTTGGCTAAAGTGTCATAACGTTCAGGTAATTGCAGCCTTGTCCAGCTATTTCCTTGGTTGGTAGACCGAAACAAACCCCCGTTTGCATTAAAATTAGTGCTGTCTCCTTGAAAAGGATTACTATTTCTATTCGAGTTCCAAGAAGATAAACTTGCATAAAGAACTCCATCGGTAGTTGCTTGTATGTTGGTGAAATCAAATATTCCTAAGCCACCACCTAGCACTCGCTTCCAAGTATTTCCTTCATCAGTAGAGCGGTATACTCCATTAAAAGTAGCAGCAAACACATTTCCTCTTGCATCTACCATTACCTTATGAACCACACTAAAATTAAAAGTGTCAAAGCTATTGGTATTGTTCAGAAATACCCAGGTACGACCACCATCTGTGGAACGATATACACCCTTCCCCCAATAAACATTCCCTCCTTGAATCGCACTAGCACTTGTTCTATATTCACCTGTGCTATAATACCAAATATTTTCTCTGCCAGGTCTTGGATCTTGGGCAATAGCTGTAACACTTTGACTCTCATTTACTCCTGTAGTTTTAATCCAGGTTTGTCCATCATCTGACGAACGCCACATCCCACCAGTAGCCCCCCCTGCTAATAAAACATTTGGATTTGCACGATCGATGGCCAAAGCTCTGGTTCTTCCTCCAATATTAGAAGGTCCTTCTGCAGTCCAATTTCTTACTCGTTGATTGCTTCGTTTCTTACGTAAAGAAGGGTCAGCGTAAATAAAATTAAGCTCTTTCCTACGAATGTTTTCTGGAATCTTTCCAGTAGCAGGGTCTACCAGCATTTGCCTTTCGAAAGCTCTTCTAGCTTCTATATTGCCTTCCTTTCCCTCTTGGGCCTGTACTACTGATAAACTTCCCCAAAAGATTAGCACCCAAAGCCAGGTTTGCCTAATAAGTATTTTTGCTCTCATTTTGATAAGTAATGTTTGTGTAACAAAATTTTCGTGGAGCAAACTTAGGTAGCGAGTACAAATCCAACAATTTTTGGTACTTAACAACGACTTAGCAGGGTGAAAATTATTTGGAGTCTAAAAATGGTAGGATGAACTGATAAATGTAGCCCTACATTTATTTATTAAACACTGGTAATCAACAATATATACATTTACCTGTATACTCATTATAACTGTTTTCATTTTCACAAATGAGGAGGTGTTTTTAACTTTAGGCTTGTTAGAATAGCGTAATTATCAAGTAATTCATAGAGAAACAATGGCTCTTATGATATAATCTAATAGTAAATTTTTGCTACAATAAGCGTGAAGAGGTTTGTGATTTAGAGTGGTCAACAAAAAGGGGTAATTTGAAAAATAGGCGAAAATAACAGAAGAGGCCTGTTAAATTAAAGCGCTGATGAATTAGATAGGGCTATCATAGAAAAATTATATGATAGCACTTTTACCGTCGAAAAGTGCTATCATAAAAAAATTATTGTTTATAAAATCGCTTTACTGCAGAACGACCATCTTCCAAAATAATTTGCAAAATATAAGTTCCTGCGGGTAAACGGCTCACATTCAAGTCAGTAGTAAATCTACTACCATTAGAAAGTCTGCGCTGTTGCTGCACTACTTGTCCTTGAATATTGACAATTTGCAATTTGGCTTGTCCTAATTTATGGTCAAAAGCCAAGCGCAATACATCATTTACTGGATTGGGAAACAATTGCAAACGACTACTCAAAGCCTCATCTACACCAGTAGGGGTAAAACTCAATTCAGTCGAAGAAGCTGGGCAACCATCTTTCACGACCCTTACTTTATAAGCACCTGCTTCGGTGGCTTCGTAAGTACTACTGGTGGCACCTGAGATGATGGTACCATTCAAGAACCAAGTATACAAGGTACCATCCGTTACTGAAGCAGTCAGAGTATTTCCATTGGCCGTAATACTCACGCTTAAGTTAATATTGTTGAAATCATATAATGCCGAGGTTCGCTGACAAGCATTTGGATAAGAAGCTTTTACGGTATAAGACCCACACTCGGTAGGTGTAAAAGAGGTTCCTGTGGCTCCACTAATGTTTGCTCCGTCTTTAGTCCATTGGTAGGTAGCACCAGTTTCCGCGGTAATGGATAATACACCTGCGTTTTCCTGAATGACTGGCAAAGGGCTGGCTTTTACGGCGACCTGAAGCACGTTAGAATTTACAGCTATGCTATTTTTGGTAATTACCACCCGGTAATTGCCCGCTTCAGTGGCAGTATAAGTTGCATCGGTAGCTCCAGTAATATCCACGTTATTTTTTTGCCATTGATAACTAAAGCCTTCTCCACTATTAGCTGTAAAAGTTACTTGCTCACCCTCGCAAAAACTGGTAACTCCTGAAGCATTGATGGCCGCAAAGTGAGAAGCATCATTGGCAGGCCCGGTAATTTCAAAATCATCGATCATGATTCCGTCTATGTCATAACCACTCACAAAATTGGAAGACACTTGAAATACAAAACGAAAAGCAACATTGGCATTACCCGCCAACGCTGATGCATTGTATTGTACAGAAACATCGTTGCCGTCAAAGCTCCAGGATTTTTGAGAATCCGTCACCTCATTTACCCCACAACTTTGCCCAGCTTTACTAGGGCCAGTTTGGTACCAGTTAGAGGTTCCAGCAGGATTATTAGTAGCTGCTCCCAATACCTGCCAGGTAACGCCATTATCGGTTGAATATTCCACAAATGCTCCTTGGGGGGCATTACAAAACTGTATATCCATACTCATCTTAAATTTCACCGTATAAGCACCACTTGCCGAAAAGTTGAAAGCAGGAGTTTGTAAAACCGCCTTATAATCTCCTTTGACAATATTAGCATCCAGGTCGGTTTTCCAACCATTGCTCGCAGAGCTTAAGGTTTTTAAAAGGTTTGTAGGAGTGCCTCTTTCCCAAGGGTTGATGGTACCCTCTACCGCCTCTGAACCAAAATCATTTGGGTTGGTCTCAAAATTACCTCCTTGGGCCAACGTATAAGGCGTACCATAACTTGGCAATACATGTACTGCACTATTAATCGTGGCCGAAGTAGTCCCATTAATGGTTAGCTTCACATTGTATACTCCTGGAGTGATATAGGCATGTGCTGGGTTTTGCAAAGTTGAAGTGGTTCCATCGCCAAAATCCCAACTCCATGAATCGGCCTTGGACGAAACATCGGTAAATTGAACACTGGCTCCTGGGTATATTAATTTTTTATCTACGACAAAATCGGCTGTGGGCGTTGCCGCAAAAAAGTTAGTAGAGAAAATGCCACGTCCATGAGTAGCAGCAATGATGGTATTATCAGAATCACGTATTTGCAACATATCTACTCGTACATTGGCTAGTCCTGCATTGGCCGAAGCCCACACTGAGTTTACGCCTTTGATTTCTTCGGTAAACCACACCCCTAGTTCGGTTGCAATCAACGCTTGTTTGTTATTGTTTGGGTTAAATAAAGCCCATCGAACGGGCATATCTGGCAAATTCCCTTCTACATTAAACCAAGTCGTCCCCCCATCGGTGGTTTCCCATACACTACCTACCCCGTAGTTTGAATAAGTAACCAAGATATGGTTATCGTTCCCTTTTTCTATGGCAATACAAGATACTGAAGCATCGGTAGGCATAGCCGAGTTTAAATTGAGTCGAGTAGCAGTAGGAGTTGCTGTATTGGCATTATCTACCTGAACTACTGCGCCATTGTCTAAACCAAAAAATACCCGATGGGCGGTATTAGGCGTAACCGCAACATGGGTTACCTGGGCGCCACTAAATTCCGTAACGGTGAGTTGGGTAACGTTATTTCCTGCAGCCTGAGGGTTGTTCCAACGTACAAAGGCCCCAGCACTCGAGCCTGCATATAGCAGGTTTGCATCGTTGTCATAATCGGTAGGGTTGATAAAAGAACCTGCAGTAGCAAATGCGTGATTGATTCGGGTAAAAGTGGCTCCTCCATCAGTAGAAGCAAACCAATTGTTTCGAGTAAAAGCAGTAAACTGATATTGTGACTCATTTTGATCAATGTGCGCAAAACCTCCATCTCCTCCAGTTACTTCTACTGAATTACCAATCAATTTATCTTCCAATCGGTGAGAACCGTTATCCTGGGTTCCTCCTATGAAGAAGTTTTCACCTGCGGTAGGATGAATTGCACAACTGTAAAACTGGCTGGTGTTATACCCTTCTTCTTTACTCTCAATGGTAGGCACATTTTGATCTCCGTCTTCGGTATAATAGATGCCGCCATCGTTGCCAAATAAAATCTTTTTTGAATCAATGTAAGTAATGATATGGTGATCGGCGTGCACTAAAGGTACTGACAAAGAAGACAACAAGTTATTATTGGACCATTTCGAAATTTGCGTCCAGGTATCACCTCCATTGGTAGATTTAAATAAGTCGATTCCTCCAGTAATGATGGTATTAGCATTGTTAGGGTCTACGGCTATCGTCAAATCATACCAGGCTTGGTTACGCGTAAAATCTGAAGCTGAAATGTCAGTGTCTGCATCATTTGGTTTAGCAGCCATTTCGGTCCAGTTGGCGCCACCATCGGTAGAGCGAAAACCTGCAAAGAAGCCATTGCCACTGCCTTGCATCATAGCGTATACCTGATTAGGATTGTTTGGTGCTACTGCTAATTCAACTCTTTGAATATTAGTAGCAATAGGGAATCCAGTAGGCGTGTTCCAGGTAGTACCTCCATCGGTTGAATAGCGATAATATCCATCATTGAAAATACCCATCCCTACGTGAATCGCATTATTGCTTCCAATTTCTACATCCGAGATACGGTCCTGAGGCAAACCTGTCAATTTAGTCCAGTTACCTCCTTTATCAGTAGATTTAAAAAGCCCCGAACGAGTACCCGCAAATACTTCCCCACTAGAGTTGACCACTATTTTTTGTACATAATTACTATTACCAAAAGAGGTACGGCTCCAGCTTACTCCTCCATCGGTGGTTTTCCAGATACCTCCACCTCTTACCGCGTCAAAGTTGAGCCATCCTTCTCCTGTACCAAAATAGATTATTTTGGTATCGGTGGGGTCATAAGCCAAGGTTACGATGGCCAAATTGTCAAAAAAGTCATCTACTTTATTCCAGGTGGGCTTCTTTGCAGTAATGTCAGTGGTTTTCCAAAGTCCTCCTGCTACTCCCGCCGAAAAAACCGCCTTATTGGTCGCATCATTGGGGTCTACTAATATGGCACGGGTACGGCCTCCCACATTGCCAGGACCTCGCTCCCGCCAGGTAATATTGGCGGCTTGGGTACGAAATCTTTGTTTGTCTCGTAATTGTTGCTTAATCAATGTTTGCCCTTGCTCGAGTCTTTCTTTAGGGATTATGTTCAATTGAGGATCACGGGTGAGTTCGTATTCCTGTTTCCAGGCTAAATCCATCCGATCGTATTTACTCAATTTTTTAATCGCAGGATTTTTGGGAGCTTCGCTGAATTTTTGTTGTAATTGGTGGTTGCAGGCAACTAGCCAGCCAAGCCCTAATAACGTAAACAGTAGCGTTGTTTTTTTCATATTACTTTGAATGTACCGCAAGATAGGTTTAAGTAAACACCTTTGTAGGTGCTCATTAATACGTTGGATCCCTAATTGGTAAATGAGGATACCATTACCAATGAACGATCTCTAAACGAAACGGGTAAATGCAGGGGAAGGTTTATCAAATTGTGAACGATTAACGGTTTACTTTTACCGTCTCTAGTGCGGGGTCTTGATTGGCTATATCTTGATTTTTAAGTCCTTGTTTTCCAGCACGTTTTTCTGCCCTACGATCTTTCCAGGCATTTTTTGTATTCTCGAAATACTTATTCAGGTAGGGATAAGCCAATACAGCCAATAAAATAATAAGGGTGCCCAGATAAAAGCCTATAGTCATTTTTTCAGCATCCCCAAAAATCAAAAATGCGAGCAATATACCGTATACTGGTTCCAGGTTCACGGTTAGATTAATTGCAAATGGGCTAAATTTGGTCATCAATTTTACGGCAATGGTATACGCATATACTGTACACACCATGGCCAAAATACCAATATACAACCAGTCAATAGAAGCATTAGGAATGAGCACTAAGCCTCGTTCAGGAAAGAAATAATGAGCGTAAAAAGGGAAGAACAATACACAAGCCAGGCAAGCACCTGCCATCTCGTAAAAGGTAATAACGGTATGGTTGTGTTTTTTGATCAAGCGACCATTGATTACAGTAAACAATGCAGCCAACAAGGCTGATACCAGCGCTAAAATAAGCCCAACAGCGTGATTAAACTCAAAACGGAAGACTACATATAATCCTACAATAATCACCAGCCCAATAAATACTTCAAAGGGCGCAATACGACGCCAATTGATCAAAGGATCCAGAATACTAGTCCATAAAGTAGCGGTGGCCATTCCTGCCAAACAAACCGATACCGTAGAAATATTAGCGGAAGCGAAAAAAAGTATCCAGTGGGCCGAAATCAACATGCCGGTACCTATCATTTTTAGTCCAGCTCCCCAGCTCAAGCGAAAAGGTTGGCGACGTTGCATGAGAATAAAACCTAATAGAATCGTAGCAATAAGGGTGCGATAAAAAACCAGTTCTACTGCAGGAATGGTAATTAATTTACCCAAAATGGCAGTAAACCCCCATATCAACACGATGAAATGGAGCGTGGCGTGATCTCGTAAATTTGGCATTTAAATAAACATGGCTATGGTATTGCTTGGGTAACCTGATTTTTCTGATTTGATTTTACCCATTACACCTGTTGTAATCAATTCTATTTTAGTTTATTACGACAAAGCTAGTTGAATATTTAAGATTTGACAAATTAATTATAAATGATGAATTATTTTTCTGATGGTGAATGATTAATTGTTTCATTGCTACGCCTTCGGCTTATTGTTTCATTGTTCTATTGTTGCATTGTTAAATGGTTTCGCCTTCGGCTTCGCCCAGAACAGCGTATTACGCGATGCAGCGGAAATCTCTCTTTTGCAAATATGATAGTCAATTATGAATTATGAATTGATCAATTATATACGCTTCGCGCCATTTTTCACTTTTAGTTTTTCACTTAAATGCCCCTTTATCCCTATTCTTCGCTTAGCGCCCATTTTTTACTTAACTGTTGTGGACTAAAAGCTATGGACAATGGATTGAACACCAATGCTGTTTCCTTAACGATCACTGATCGGGCCAGAGGCCCTCAAATAGTCCTCACTCGCCTCCAGGCAAGCGAGTAATCACGGTTATTTTTCCTTAAGGAAACAGCATTGGACTATGGACCGACAGCTATCGACTAAAAAACCAACTCTTGACTATAAACTAAAAACTATGGACAATGGACTGAACACTATGGACTAAAAACTTACCTCATAAGAAATCTTGGTTTTTCCTTTTTTAGACTTAATTTTTCGAAGTTGGATACTCCCTATTTCTTGGGCATTGGGCATGTGGGTACCTCCACAACCACAAGCGGCAAAACCTTCAAAGTTAACAATACGTGCTGATTTGCCGGGAGGAGCACTAATGCCTTGAGCCTGGGCTTCTTCGTAAGTCAATTCTTTGACAATTACCGCTGGATTTTGGCCAATAACCTCATTCAAAGCAGTTTGGATTTGGGGCAACATCTCTGCACCATTTTCAAGTACACCTTCGTACTCTACATAAGGTCCTTCCGGAAAATGAAAGCCTTTGGTGGGAATAATTTGGGTCAATTGAAGCTTTTCCACGGCACAATCCAGTAGGTGTCCAGCAGAATGTATTTTGGCATGTTGAATGCGTCTTTCTCGATTAATTTTTAAAGTAACTCTTTCGTTGGCAGTGAAACTTCCACTCGTAAAACTTCCAAAATGCCAGACTACACCCTCTGCATCCAGCCGTACATCTTGCACCTGAAACTCACCCGAGGTTCCAATGATTTGCCCCTGATCGGCAGGTTGCCCACCGCCTTGAGGATAAAAAATGGTATTGGATAATAAAACGGCTATGCCTTTTTCGTGCTCCTTAACTTCTAAAAACTGAGCCGAAGTCTCAAATAAGAAGGTATCTTTGAGATAGTCTAATTGGGTCATTGAAACAATTTCGTTATGATTTGAATGGCCAAAATACAAAAAGAAGCGCAACTACAAGAACCACGCTCCTTTTTTCCTAAACCTTGACCATCTCTATTTCTCGGTTTTCTCTCGGGCAATGAGATTTTTCTTCACATATTCCAGCTCAGTATCTATCCCTTTGGCAATATCATCAATAGATTTTTTCACAATAATATCTGGAATCACTCCTTTGTCTTTTTGTAATTTTTCGGGGTGTTTAATGGGCATGTACCCTCGCATTACAGGTAAATCAATTTCCATTTTGGTATTGGGTAAGGTCAGGTAAAATATTTGCCCACCAATTGGCCCTTCTTTACTGCCACCCGTTTCCTGTCCTATAATTGTACCCAGGTTTTGTTCTTGAATATGCCCCAAAGTACTCGTGCCTCCTGAACCATTATGCGCACTGCATAGCACATACACTTTGCCTTTGAATCTATTTTTGAAAGGCTTGAATTTTTTGTTTTTTCCAGGTAAAAACTCATACATGCCATCGGCTCGTTTCTTAAAATAGCGCGCAGGGGGATTGAGCGCTTCTTTGTTCCAAGTGCTCAAATAAGGTAAAACATCACCCGCCTGATAGTTTTTCACCAGCGTTTTTTCTCCAAATTTGAAAGGACGATCGTACAAGTAACGTAAAATTGCAATGGCCGCATCGGTAAGTCCACCTGAATTTCCCCTTAAGTCAAGTACCAATCTCTTGGCTCCTTTGGCCTTCATAGTAGCAAAAGCGTTCTTCAATCGTTTTTTCCAGTTTTGCTTCATTTTCCAGGTTACATAGGTACCAATTTCCAAATAGGCTGTTTCATTGTCCCACATGGCAAAACTCCATAAATCATCATAGGTCTTATTTTTTCCAAAACGAGCCAACATATTAGCCTTCCATTCCTTCTTGGTCAATGCCTTTACGGTAAGTTGACGTTTTTTACCACTTTGGTATGGGCGCACTTCCAAATCATAGGTATCTTTCGTAGGAAAAAACAGCGGAAAATAATAGTCAAAAGCATAGGTTTCCATCTGGGCCATTTGCTGTGGAAAAGCATTGCCATCTTTTTTCACCACAGTTCTAAAAGCTTTTACAATGGCAGGCATCGCAATCCCATTAATTTTCAAAACCTCATATCCCCTTTTCAGTTGATATTCTTCGCTCAAATCTTTGGTTATAATCATTCTCTCGTCAACCATCTGAAATTTAAAAGGAAACTCACGAGGACTCTCTCCATAAACCCGTTTTTTCACACCTTTATCTATATTCCAAGGATTGCAATAGGTATGACTGCACTTAATCTTAGCCGTAAATTGAGAAAGTAAACGTAACATACTACGCTCGGTTTGAGGGGTTTGTAAGGCTTTTTGCAAATCTGCGAAATGCTGCTCCATTTCTTGTGGAGTGTTGAAACGGGTCAACCCTGGGTGTAAACGCTCAAGGGCTTTTTTCAATATTTTAAAGTCAGCTTGCTGCTCAGCCACAGTAAACGATTTACCTTTGTTTTGGGCTTGAATCAAAGTGAGGCTAAACAAAGCCATTAGAAAAGTGAATGTGATTTTTTTCATGTTCCTAAATGTTTGAATTGATAAAGAATATATGTGCTTACAGAAAAACGGTTTTCAAGAGATATGCCATCTTTATAACCATCTAACTACCAAACATTTAAGCTTGTTTTTGAACTTTACCCTCTTTTGATGCTGTCCACTCCTCCACCTTTCAATGCCCATTGGTGGACACCTGTAAGTACTCGCGAGGTCGTATTTTTTTGTTGCCTGTGTTTTCAAAAAAAAGCGCAGAGAGTGTCCATTCCTGAGTCATCAATTGGTATATGTACGTAGTGATTATGTATGCAAAAGTGGTTTGTTTTTATCTATATAAACCGACCGAATGTATATAGATCAATGCTAATACTATAAAAAAGCAAACTGGAAAAGCAGGTAGGCGTTATTCTAATAAAAATCACATAACCAATTAAATTATTCATGTAACACCATTTACTCATTGCTTATTTTATCATCTTCACTTGCATACTCCAAGTGAGTAATCAGTAGATGTGCTTGTTCCATATTAACTTTGAAAATTTTATACAAATGAAGAAATTGACTCATCTATTCACTTTACTTTTTATGTGTTCAATGCTGGTAGGTATCCAGCAAGCCGAAGCCCAAGACTACAACAAACGTGTTAAAAAACGCGAGGTAAGAGCTGGCAAAATGGCCCGTAAAGAAGCGCGTCGCTTCAAAAAAGCAGGTTGGAAAGTTTTACCAGGTTCTTTGCCGATGCAAAAGTTGCTGGATCGCTCCTGGAGAAAACAATTGACCCAAGACAATGAAGGAAAAGCTTCCTATATTTGGGCCGCTGGTAACGGGGTGGCTGGTTCGCAAGCTGCGGCTGATATGCAAGCAATGGAAGTAGCCAAACTACAATTAGCTGGACAATTGGAAAGTAACTTAACTGCCATAGCCAAAACGTCTATTGCTAATAATCAACGTACCAAAAGTAAAGCAGAGACCTTGACCAAGGTTGTAACTGCCGCAAAGAATACCATCATCACCCGTTTACGTAGAGTAGAACCTACTTACAAAATTTATCGTGAGGTAACGGAGGAAATTCGTCGTAAGAAACGTAGAAGAGGTATTAAGGTAAAAAATGGAAACATCGAAGTGCAAGTGATGTTATTCTACAACAAGAAAGAAGCAACTGCAATAGTAGAAGAAGAAGTGAAAAAAGCGTTGAAAGACGAAGTAGACGATGTACACAAAGAAGTAAACGACTTGAAAAAGAATGACTAAGTCATTTGAAAAATAAGTCTAAAACATAAAAATCGAATACCATATTTATTCATCACAAATTTGAGCCAATAATATTCTTTAATTAACATTAAATATAGAGGGTTAGATATAGTTTTGTATCTAACCTTTTTTTGTGTTGAACTATTGTCATAAGATTTAAATACCTACGCCCATGAAAAACTTCCTGCTACTCTTACTGATATTGTGTACTGTATTGACGACTACCCAACAAACCGAAGCCCAACGCCTCATCTCGGTTAGTGGAAAATCACAAATCCTGCTGAATGACTCCTACTGTATAGGTGAAGTAAAAAAACTGGCACTGGACAAAGCCAAAATAGATGCGCTGGAGAAAGCCTATGGCCGGGTAATCGTGCAAGGAACCAGTACCTACATAGAAAATATAAAAACCGGAGAAAAGGTAAAAACCAACACTAAAATGAATACCATTGCCAACTCTATGGTCAAGGGAGAATGGATCAAAACCAAATCCAGTAAACTAGAGTGGGTAATCAGGGAAAAGTCTAGCGGTGGCCAGGAGCTTTGGCTAATGTGTGAGATTAGAGGGGCAGCTCGTGAACTGAAAGAAAACAAGGTAGATTTTGAGGTATTTACGATGAAGTGTAACAACGAACTTAATAAATGTAAGGCTTCACAATTCAAAAATGGAGAAGAGTTTTATGTACATTTCAAAACAGCCTCTAAAGGTTATCTGAGCATATTCATGGAAGAGTCAGGCAAGGTTTACCGTCTTTTCCCTTATACCAATATGCACGAGTCTTACCAAAATGCAGTTCCGGTAAAAGCCGATCAAGCATATACCTTATTCTCTGAAAAGCACTACGACTATTTCAAAAACTCTACTCCTGATGAAATCATGGAGTATTTAATGAGCACAGGCAATAAATCTCAATTATTCAACCGCATATTTGTGGTGTTTTCTAAAAAATCTTTCAAAAAACCCATTCTTTCGGAAAACACTGATGGATTAAAAACAATTGCCCCTGATAAATTTCAAAAATGGCTGGGAGCCAACCGAGCGGTTGACAAGTCTTTTCAGGTAAAAAATATTGACATTACAGTCACTCAATAATGATTGGTGTTTGCTAGTTGGTATTGAACCCATTACCAACCAGCAAACATTGTTAATCTCCCGAAGCAAAAGTGGTATAACCAACCAACTGATCGGTACGAGCATTGAGCGGGCGATAGTATACAAAAACCTCGTATTGATTACGAGCTTTGAAATGACTTCCTTCTATTTGTTGAAAAAATAAAACCCCACCTTTTTCTGGTTTGTGTCCATACATATAATCATAGATCCCTTGCTTAAGCAGCAGTGTGGCTTCGTATTGATGGGTTTCCAGGTTGTAGGTCATTTCATTGGCAGAAGAGGCTTTCCAGTTGTTAAACTTACCCATTACATATACATTATCGTCTAGTTCGTCGCATTTTAAGGTAAACTTTACTTTTGCATAATCAGTCGCAAATTTAGCATCTCCTCCACGTTCATCCTGCACAATATATCCGCCATTAAAATCTTGTTTTACCTGATAGGTATTCTTAACTCTTGGTTGATCTACCTCCAAAGTCACTATATTGCCAGATTCTAAAGTCTCTGCACTATAAATTCGTTGCCCAATAAACCGAAAACTGCTCATATCGAAACGTCGGAATTCATTGCCACCCCGAAAAACTTTTGTGCCCAATTCGGTCTTATAAAGCAGGTTTTTATTGGTTCTTTCATGTCCACTAAACTTGGGAAGTAGCACCGCATTGTCCCAACGTTGATTTTGACGAATCAACACTTTTACTCCTTTAGGATTGTCTAACTCTTCTCCCCCATAGTGTACCTTACAAATAACAATTTGTCGGGGGTTATTTTTATCGGCTTTAATCACTGCAGGAGTTATTTCCCATTTCTTTTCATATACCATAAATCGCCTGATCATAACCAAGTCTCGCTCCTGTCCTTTTCTAAATACCTTGATCAGGTAGTTGCCAGAGGCTTTTACTGGTGGAACTCTAAAAGTATAATGAAAGTATTTTTGACGAGTATTATAAGACGCCTTGGGAGCCTCAAACTCAAACAAATTGAGGTCATTGATAAACTCTATTTCGTTGAGACTGGATATTTTCCAATTTTGATTACAATGGATAATTTTCGCGCTAAAACTAGATTTTTCAGCTCGCAAATCATCAAACTCTAAAATTAATGGTGCAGTCTGTCCCAAATATATGACGGGTGACTCAAGGCTTTGGGTGGTAATGTTCCCTAGGGGATACAGCATTACCGATTTTAGGGTAGACTCATAGTTAAAATCGTGGGTTACAAACTTCTTATGCGCAAAAGGGTCCACTACCTTTTTTACTTTCTCTTTGGTAATGGGTGGAATCGGAATGCAATGGGTAAAAATGGTTGCCAAACAAATAATTAGTAATTTCTTCATATCCTCACAATACAAACTGCCAAAATAAAGAATTCATCCTGACCTTTCAGAGTATGTTTAAAAATTAAAACTCAAGATGAATTCAAACTCAAATTTACTCAATTTCAGCACAAGATTAAACGAAACTTTTCAAAACCTCTGCAATAAAAAACACCCTCTTTTCTTAAATGAAAAAGGGGTGCTCTTGGTATTTGTTGATAAATAAGACCTATGGCTATTTCTTGCCAATCTTATCTTTAGAGGTTTTTTTCACGATTTGATCATTTTTCAGGCGCTTCGATACTTCCAAAAATGGCCCGGTTACTATCTCATCACCTACTTTTAACCCTTTCAGAATCTCAATATTTTCAAAATCACTGATCCCGGTTTTTACTTTGCGAATGGCCACTTTTTTACTCTGGGTATTGTATACAAATACTACTTCTTGAGGCTGATTTTTTTTCTTCTTTTTCTTTTCAGCTTCTTTAGCTTTTTGATTTCCTCCGCCCCGTCTGCCGCGTCGTCCTTTGCCTTTTTTCTCATCAGGATTGCGCGTAGTTACTGAAGCCAATGGAACCGATAGTACATCTTTCTTCACATTGGTTCTTATTTCTACCGATGCGGTCATTCCTGGTCGGAATGGTGCCATTCTTTTCTTTGCCTTGAGCAAATCTTGGTAAGACTCCTGCAAAATGCGCACTTTTACCTTAAACTCAGTAACTGCATCTGCCGAGGCAGTTGCATTGGCAGTGTTGGCTATTTCAGTTACAATACCCTTAAACTTTTTATTTTGGGTAATATACGCATCCACCTCAATTTCAGTGGTATCGCCCAACTCCACTCTTACAATATCATTTTCATTCACATCTACCTGTACCTCCATGTTATTCAAGTTGGCAATTCGCAGCATTTCGGTACCTGCCATTTGTGCTGTACCCACTACTTTTTCCCCTTTTTCTACGCTTAACTTAGAGATGGTACCACTTACAGGAGCAAAAACAGAAGTACGAGAAAGGTTATCTACATTCTGAGTAACATTGGCAGCTGCGCTTTGAGCTGTAAATTTAGCAGCTTCTACATTTTGTTTGGCCGAAGCTAACTGCTGTCCAGCTACTTTAAAATTGGCTTCTGCCAACTGGAAATCTGCTTGTGAAACGACCTTTTGATCATACAATTTTTTGTTACGCTCATACTCAATTTTAAGACGATCAAAATTAGCCTTTTGCTGTAAGTAAGAGGCTTGTGCCTGGGCAGTAGCAGCATTTCTAGAATTAAGCACTGCCTGAGAATTTTCCAGGGCCGCTTGCAAATTATCAGGTCTGATTTTTAACAATAACTGACCTTTCACCACTGAATCACCTTCTTGTACCAATACTTCTACGATTTCACCTGATACATCCGGGCTAATATTTACTTCAACCTCTGGCTGTATCTTTCCTGAAGCACTCACTTGTTCTACAATGGTTACTTTTTTAGCTTTCTTAGTAAAAATCTCGGTTACTTTCTTTTTACCAATCAAACCAGACGAACGGGCAACAACTACTGCCACCACAATTAACACCAATACGATCACGACATTTCTACCGAGCCGTGATCTTCTTCTTTTTTTCTTTTTAGCCATCTTTAAATTAGTAAATTAGGTTTAGTCTACACTGATAATCAGAAAGATATATATTATATTTTAAATTAAAAAAATATGAGCTACACTAATATTTGTTCAATTTTTTTTATGGTACCTTGAACAAATATCGGTGTAGCTTACAAAAATTAATTTCCAGAAAGATGACTATTTCCTACTTAAAGTCTAGAGGTTTATCCATGTAAAAGTTTAATACCTCGGTACGGAAAAGATAATCATACTTGGCTCTAATCATATCTGATTGGGCACGATCACGATTAATTTTTGCAATGTTATAATCTACTGAATTCATTGCTCCAGCATTGAATCTTTTTTGAGCAATTTCAAAAGCCAATTGTTGTGATTGTAGTGCTTTTACTCTTGCATCGTAAGTATTATGAGATGCTTTGGCATTGCTGTAAGCCTGCTCAATATCTTGTCTTAATAAGTTCTTTCTATTCTGAAGGGTCAGCTCTGCCTGACGCTTTTGAATAATACTGGTGGCAATGTTTCTTTTCACTTGCCCTCCATTAAAAATAGGAATGCTCAATCTAAGCGTAACAAACTGGGTAAGGTTATCACTGACTTGCTGAGTAAAAGTATAAGGTTTTTCCTCTCTCACGTTTCTTGGGGTCAAAACTACTTGATTGGTCCCATCTACAAAACCTAATGGTACATTGACTACTTCACCTGTTTCAGGAGTTAATACCCCTGCATCTGAATAACGGGTGACGATTCCAGCATTCAGGGTTAAGCTTGGGTATTGATCAGATTTGGCAATTCTGATAGAAACATCGCTATTCATCACTGATAGCTCTGCACTTTTGATAGTTGGCTGAGAGCCTTTGGCAATATCATAGATTTGCTGAGGAGTATCATTGTGAGGCTGTGCAACCAAATTTTCAACATCGATTTTTTCTACTTCAAAATTCTGATTCTCGGCAGTAGGCAGGTTCATCAATTGCATCAAACGTAGTTTGGCTAGATTTACATTATTTTCAGCATTTACTACTTGCAATTCATCATTTGAAAGCGTTGCTCTAAGGTTAATCACCTCATTTTCAGCTACCGAACCCGCTTTCAGGAGCTTTTCTGTTCTGGCTAACTGTTCTTTAGTGGAAGCAACTTGTTTGCGGGCTGCTACCAACAATTCCTCATTCAGTAAAACATCTAAATAAGAAGTGGCAATATTTAAAGATACAGTATTGGTAGAAGCTTTTAAATCCATTCGGCTAATGTCAATGGTGTTCAGGTCACGCTTTACCGTATTTTGTAACTTGTTTCCATTCCAAAGTGTCACACTAGCATCCAGGCTAAAATTGTTGGTTAACGTTCTGGTATTGATAAATTCGTTGGTAATCGGGTTAATCGAACGACCAAAGTTTACTCCTTGACTCGCTGAGGCATTCACCGAAGGGTAGCGAGCTAGCTTAGATTGCCTTACATTGTATTCATTGGTTTTGATGGTTAATGCACTTTGCTTAATGTCGATGTTATGCTCTATGGCATAATCAATACACTTCTGAATAGACCAGTTACCAGAAGTTTTGGTGCTTTTATTTTCAGTTTGCCCTTGAGCATGTAGACCAAAAGCCATAGACATTCCTGCAAATAATAGCAGGGCTTGTCTTAAGTTTTTGCGAACGAGTTTCGGTAAATATAACATACGATTATAGGTTACACGGTTTTTAAAACTATTCTAAATGGTTATATGATTTTGGTCTGTTGTATTAGTAGCAGCCTGTGCCAAAAACTTACAACAAACTTTCAATATATTCTTAATTATTTTGCGTAAGGGATGTAAATCACATCATGGATCCACTCTAAATGGCGTAAATACTCAATGGTGATGGGCGCTACTTCCGAATCCATTTCAATGAATTGACAAGCCATATCATTCTTGCCTTTGCGAGAAACATTCATTGTGGCAATATTGCAACCATCTTGTGCCAATACTTGAGCTATAAAAGCAATGCTTCCAGGTACATCTTGGTTTTTTATGACCAAAGTATGCATAGAAGCACTAAAATCTGCTCGAAAACCGTTATAGCCAGCAATATTAATCACTCCCCCTCCCAAGCTTTCTCCTATTATTTCAACTTCCAGGTTTTCTCTCTTTGCCTGAATTTTCACGGTATTGGGGTGCATAGTAGAGGCATTGCCTACTGATTTGAAAAAAAACTCTAAACCAGTCTTTTCGGCTTCATCCAGCGCATTCTTGATACGAGCATCATCTGTTCTAAATCCCAACAAACCTCCAATGACGGCTTTATCGCTTCCGTGCCCCTCGTAGGTACGAGCAAATGAATTATAAAATGTAATGGTCACGCTCTCAGGAATTCCTCCCAAAAAACTATGCGCTACTAGCGCGATCTTTACTACTCCAGCGGTGTGTGAACTGGAAGGCCCAATCATTACTGGACCAATCATATCGAAAATGCTGCTTTTCTGGGTCATATCTTGTGTTTTAGCCCTATGTAATAGTTAAAAAATGAGTGAACTTTTCTTTTTCAGTGTTCAATTTTAACAAATTACTGATTGCTTTTCATTGCAAACTTTGAAAATTTAGTCAATTTCAATACCACTAGAAATAAGTCATTGATTTTCAAACACTTAAAACAACCAACATAAAGTAAATTATATGCTAGGTGTTCGCAATTCATACAAAAAAACGCCCATTTTCGAACACTTTCTAAGGTTAAAGGGAAAAAAAGCAGGTTATTTGTATTGCAAGGTAGTGTTTTTTACATAATTTCAAAAAAAAAGAGCAATTTATGTTGGCAAGACACCAACAATTGCTCAATGGTTGCATTCTGCAAAACGTATTGTAGATTAATACAAAAAATCCAGGTTTTTATTTTTTACATCACTTGGATCATCAAACACTAAAAATTGCTCCCAAAACTGGCTGTTAGGCAAACCTGCCACACATACAATGGGTTCTTTCTTTACCGGGTGTAAAAAGTAAATCCGACGCGCATGTAAATGTATATTATTGTCTGGATCTTTTCGGGCAAAACCATACTTTACATCCCCTCTGATGGGGCAACCCATAGCTGCCAATTGCACTCTAATCTGGTGTGGTCTTCCTGTAATAGGGTTTACCTCCAGCAACCAATGATCATTTAAAGTACCTAATACCTTGTACTTGGTTTCAGCTTTCTGCGTCCCATCTTGCGGAAAATCATACGCAGTTACCAGATTTTTACTCCCGTCTTTTTGTAGCCAATGTACCAGTTTACCTTCGTTTTCTGCTGGTTTTTTCTTCACCACTGCCCAGTACGTCTTTTGAATTTTCCTTGACCTAAAAATCTGATTCATTCGCTCTAATGCCTTAGACGTACGCGCTAGTACCACAATCCCTGATACTGGTCGATCGATGCGATGAGGAATTCCCAAATAAACGTTTCCTGGCTTCTCGTACTTCTCTTTGATATATTCCTTTACCCAATCACCTAAGGTTTTATCGCCGGTTTTATCTCCCTGAACCAGTAATCCACCCTTCTTATTTACAATAATCAAATGATTATCTTCATACAACACCTGAAAGTATTTATAATATTTACTGGGATCAAAAGCCTCCATGTAATTAAATATTTGATAATTAATAAGTTATAAAGTGCAAAATTACCACTTTTTTGTATTTTTTGTTAGGCTACTCACATTTAATATTTCAATTGGCTAAATTATCAAGTAATTTAGTTTGACAAGATATTTTTTATTCAGACATTGAAAGATTAATTAGGCAATTATGAGAATTTATGAAGTTGACTATCAAATTATTTCTATACTATCTATTCTTCTTTACCATAACCATACTTCAAGCTAAAGCTCAAATCTCTCCCAGGCTACAAAAGTACACCGATAGCCTAAACCACCTCATTCTCAAATCCCCTGACACGATCAAAGTAGACCTTCTACACAAAATAAGCTGGAGTTATCGCAATGCGATGCCTGACTCTACCATTGCTTATGCACAAAGAGCTTTTGATATATCTCAAAAAATTAACTTCGACAATGGCAAAATCAAAAGTCTTAACTTCATAGGGGTTGCCTATCGCAACAAGGGTAATTATTCTTTGGCCTCAAGGTATTACTTTGATGCGCTAAAAGCCGCCGAAAAGGCTGGAAATAAGGAACAAATTGGATATTCTTCTATCAATATTGGTAATGTATATGTGTACCAAACCAACTACAAAGAAGCCATTGAGTATTTCAATAAAGCCTTAAAAACGGCCCAAAGCTTGAACAATAAAGGGATGGTAGCATACTGTTACGTAAACCTGGGCAGGGCTTTTCGCAGCCAAAAAAAATACAAGGATGCTCAAGAATATTATACCAAAACGCTGGCAATACGAAGGGAACTCAAGGACGCCTCAGGCATTCTTACCTCGGTGGTAGATTTGGCGGAAGTGTACCGTCTGGAAAAAAACTATGAAAAGGCTCTTGAATACTTTTCAATCGCTGTAACTGATGCCGAAAAAGTCAACAACCAAGGAGCTTTGGTATATAGCTTAAACAATATTGCAAACATTTACAAGGCTACCAATGACTTTGAACGCGCCAAGAGCTATGCCAAAAATAGCCTCAAAGTTGCCTCGAGAGTTGGTTTACGCAATGATGTGCGCAAGGCCTTACTCAATCTTTCCGAAATTTATGAACAGCAAGGGGAGTTTGAGCAAGCCTACAAGTACCACCTACGTTTCATAAGCCTCAAAGATTCTCTTTTTAGCGAAGTGAATACCCGAAAAATATCAAGATTACAGTCTAAATACGAATCTGAAAAAAGGGAGACCCAACTCCGCTTAGAGAAGAAGATTCACGAAGAAGAAAGCAAACGAAAAACGCTCATTATCTACTCTTTTGTGGGCGGCCTTGTACTTCTATCACTTTTGGTACTAGGGCAATACATCAATAATCGTCAAAAAAATAAGCTGAACCTGTTACTTTCTCAACGAAACGAAGAATTAGCCACTCAGCAAGTAGTAATTACCGAAAAAAATAAAACACTAGAAGAACAAAGAAATTCGCTTAATCAGAAAAGCTCTGCGCTCGAGAAGGCAAACATAGAAATTACCAGGAAAAACAAAGACATTATAGCGAGTATGAATTATGCGCAGCGAATTCAGCGTGCGATGCTGCCACTAGAAAATAATATTCAAAGGGTGTTGCCTGAACATTTCATATTATTTAAACCTCGTGATATTGTAAGCGGTGATTTTTACTGGTTTTCTAAAATAGATTCTCACTCAAGCCGAAAGGTATATAGTCAACAAACCCAGAGTGTTGCCCCCCCCTCGATGGATGATTTTGAAGCTGAAACAGATCTTTTTCCGACGGTAAGCCCTGAAGTAGACAAAGCCGTAATCGCCGCAGTTGACTGTACTGGACACGGGGTACCTGGAGCATTTATGAGTCTTATTGGAAATGAGCTTTTAAATGAGATCATAATCATTAGAGGAATTACCAAACCCTCTCAAATCCTGGAAGAATTGCAACATGGGGTAAGAACTGTACTTCAGCAAAAGGACACCAAGAATCAAGATGGGATGGATATTGCCATTTGTACTATAGACATCATTCCTGAGACTTTTTCCAATCCTAACTATGTTCCAAAACTCCAGTTTGCCGGCGCGGGAAATCCATTAATTTATATACAAAACGGTGAAATGGATCGCATTAAGGGTAATCGGATTTCTGTAGGGGGATATCGCAACTTTAACATCATACCAGATCGTTTTGATAATCACGTCATTGCACTTGATCAACCAACTACTTTTTACATATTTTCAGACGGATATCAAGATCAGTTTGGAGGAAACGGCACCAGAAAGTTTATGGCAAAAAGATTCCGACAACTGCTTTTAGATATTCACAGGCTTCCAATTGCTGAGCAAAAGCTTCAACTAGAAGCCGCACTTAAACAATGGCAGGGAGATTTGGATCAGGTAGATGATATCTTGGTTATGGGAGTTAAATTACCAGGAAAATCATCTCAGTAACAAAATTCCCCTAGATACCTATCCTCCTTTGAGTACTTTTTGAATCGCATCGTACTTTTCTTTGTAGACCTTATTGCCTTCCTTGGCCTGGCTGGACAAATATTTATAAATATTACTCAAAGGCTTCAAAATTCGATCATCATTAGGCTTTTGTATATTCAGTTTTTCAAAATATGGTAAGGCCTTTTCAAAGGCTTTCACGGCTCCTTTTTCCTTTTTCTTCCCATTTTTTATGTAATCTGGTAGTGTTTGTTTATCCACTTCACTGGTAAGCGATGCCGCTTGATTATAGGCTAACACACCAAGGTTATAATTTGCATTAAAATTTCCAGGCTCTACCAACAAACACTTACTATAAGCCTCTTCGGCCTTGGCTGGTTTACCTGCTTTCTCGTATATAATGCCCAAATTAATGTAGTTTCCTGAAACTCTTGGATTCTTTTTGATGGCTTCTTCCATTTTCACAATGGCTTCCTCCAACTTGTTTGTGGCTACATAAAATTCTACCTGCATTGCTCTCAAAGTAGTGTCTTCAGGGAATTCCTGTAGAGCCTTATCTACGGCCTCTACTCCTTTTTCATATTGTTTTGTTTTACGATACAAAAACATCAATGATGCGGCGTATTTTGCTTTTTCTCGTTCCAGGCGAATTTTCTTTTCTTCTGAGTTTTGTAATTTCTCTAACTCTTCGTTGCTTAATAAAATCTCGAACGCTCCTACTGCAATGTTCTGAATAGCCACCAGCGAAGACTCGTATTTATCATCTTGATTGAGTTCTCTTGCCACATCTCCTCCATAAATAAAAGGCAACAGAGAGCGTCTATTCGTTTCTTGAGCCAGTTCAAACGCCTTCAATGAGCTTTCTACTTTGCCCTCTCTATACAGCTCTACCCCCTCATTAATGGCTACCGGATGTAAATTTCTTTGTTGGGCACGCAAAGCAGGAATGTAGTAACCCGTTTTTTGAGGTTCTAAATCCATGGACTTACGGTATGCTTCATAAGCCACATATATAGCATCTGGATTGGCTTCCTTGAGCGCTCCATAACGCTTTGTGTCATTTTGCGCAATTGCGGTATAAATTTGCCCTCTATAAAACCACATTCTTGAGTCATTCTTCAGCTCGTCATTCTCTAAACAGGCATCAATTTTTTCCTTGGCTTTATCATATTTTTTGCTGTTAAAATTAGATACTGCCAAACTCAACTGAGCCTTTAGAGGAGTTGCTAATAATAAGCAGACTATACATAAATAGATTATTTTCTTCATTTGCATACACAATCTTTTCTTCAATCTATACTCTTCAACCATACTACTGGACATTTTGGCTAAAGTTGGCCGTGAGGACATGGCCAGCAATAATGCCTTCATTTGTGTCTCCACAAACGAAAAATGTCTAGTAGTATATTCTTTAACAAAAATAGTTCAAATTATTTGCATCCCTAGTCAAAAAAACAACATCAACTACCCACAATAAGGTAAAATATTTGACTTAATTTTAGTAAAACCTATGTCAGGAACCCATAAAAAAACCTGCCTAATCGTCATTAGGCAGGTCCTTTATCTTAGAGAAAATATTTCAATTATTCTCCGCTAATCTTTTTCTCTATCTGCTTGTATTTAGCAGCATATTCTTTCTTATTGTCTTTGGCGTTCTTTGACAAGAAGTTGTAAATCTGGCCAAGAGGTCTCAAAATATTGGTATCGTTTGGCTTTTTCTTCTCAAGTTTTTCAAAGTAAGGCAAAGATTTTTTGAAGTTTGCTACAGCTTCTGCTTCCATTTTCTTACCTCTCTTATTATACTCAGGCAAAGTCAACTTGTTAATTTCCTTGATAATGTTAGCCGCTTGGTTAAAAGGCAAAACCGCCATATTGTAGTTTGCGTTGAAGTTTTCAGGATCTACTTCTAAGCATCTTTTATAGGTTTCTTCTGCTTTGGCAGCATTACCTGACTTTTCATAAATAATCCCTAAGTTCACATAATTTTCAGCAGCCTTAGGATTCTTGGTAATTTCAGCTTCAAGGTTTTTGATTGCTTCGTCAAGTTTGTTTGTCTTTACATACAACTCTACCTGCAAAGCTCTCAATTTTTCATCATTAGGGAAGTCTTTCAAAGCTTTGTCTACTGCTTCTACACCTTTTTCGTATTGTTTGGTGTCACGATAAAGGAATACCAAAGCAGCTACATATTTGGCTTTTTCTTTCATGAAGCGAGCTTTTTTTGCTTCAGGAGAGCTTAACTTATCAAGATCGGCTTTCTTTACCACAATACTAAAAGCACTTGGCTCAAAATCAGCAATGGCTTTTAGAGAAGCTTCATATTTGTCATTCATTTTAAGCTCACGAGCCACATCACCTCCATAAATGAAAGACACCAACTCTTTAGGCTTCAAAACCTGCGCTAATTCAAAGGCTTTCAAAGCACGTGCCTTCTGCTTTTTTTGGTAAAAGCTTATTCCTTCGTTTACTGCCAATGGATACAAAACTGTTTCCATTGCCTTTTTTGAATCTTTGTAGTAACCGCGCTTTTTTGGCTCAAGCTCCATTGCTTTTTTAAAAGCATCGTGCGCTAAATACATTGCGTCAGGATTGGCTTCTTTCAAAGCACCATAAATAGTGGTTGGGTTTTGGGCAACTCCCGCATAAATTAGGCCACGGTAATACCACATTTTCGACTTAACCTGTAACTTCTCACTATTTAGACACTCGTCAATTTTCTCTTTAGCTTTGTCAAACTTTTTACTGTTATACTGTGAAATAGCAGAACCCAGTTGTGCTTGCAATGGAGATACTGCCAATACACAGAACAAAATCA
>DMXI01000643.1 GCA_003483885.1 Microscillaceae bacterium | reverse complement strand
TTTTGCGCCAGTTCCAATGATCAATATGAGTCTCGAAGAAGTCTTCATCCCAGGGGAGGCCAACATTGGTACTGAGGTAGTTCCAATCCCAACGGTCAATGTGTTTTTCAAAAAACTCCCAGCTCCAGGGCAATCCTTGGTTCATACTCAAGTTTACCCAGTCCCATTTATCTTCATATTCTGCTAAAAACTCCTCACTCCAGGGCAGTCCCGAGTTCATACTCAAGAAAGTCCAATCCCAACGGTTTTCGTATTTTTTTAGGAGTTCTCTACTCCAGGGCAGGCCCGAGTTGAGGCTCAAAAAGCCCCAATCCCAGCTATTTTCGTATTTTTCGAGTAGCTCAACCGACCACGGAAAACCCGAATTCATGCTCAGTCCCCAATCCCATTTACTTTTATACTGATCCAGCATGACTATTGACCAATTCAAGTCCTTATTTTCACTCAAAAAGTGCCAGTCCCACTGGTTTTGAAAAGTATATAGCAGATCACCATTAATAGGATATTGGTTTGCAATAAGATGTACTAAAAACTCAGGTTGTATGTTGAATAGTTTTAATATACTTTCCTTGTCAAGTACCTGTGTGTCTTTTAATTCCATTTTTGTTAATTTCCTGTGCTATTAATTGCTGATGTTCGGGAAATTCATCGTGAGATATTATTGAAGTATAAAATCCCTCATATGTTAGATGGAGGATGATTTTTGGGTTTATTGCCCAAAAAGAAAAGCTTGTGTAAGTGGAAAGTTGATATTGAGAAACCGATGAAAACCACTTTGAGGACTCAAAATAACGAAAACGTACAAAAAATATCAAGATTTTCACTTTCTTTGCACGAAATAATCCAATGGTTTTACCACTAAATTTTACGAATTTCAACAATACACAAAATATGCGCATTATTTTCCTTGGAACACCGGATTTTGCGGTGCCAAGTTTAGAAGTTTTAGTAAAAAATAACTACGATGTTGTGGCCGTAGTGACCGCTACCGACAAAAAAGCCGGAAGAGGGAATAAATTGCAAACCTCACCTGTTAAAGACTTTGCAGTAGCCCATAACATTCCAGTATTACAGCCCCCCAATTTAAAAGATCCTGCTTTTCTGGAAGAACTTAAGAGCTATCAAGCCGATTTGCAAATTGTTGTAGCTTTTCGGATGTTGCCTGAAGCAGTTTGGAATATGCCTCGCCTTGGGACATTTAATTTGCATGCGTCATTGTTGCCCGATTACCGAGGAGCGGCGCCGATTAATTGGGCCATTATCAACGGAGAAACCGAAACTGGAGTCTCTACTTTCTTCCTGAAACACGCTATTGATACTGGAAACATTATTTTTCAGGAAAAAGAACCCATTTTGCCCGAAGATAACGTGGGTACGATGTACGAAAAGCTCAAAAATAAAGGAGGACAACTGGTGCTTAAAACAGTACAAGCCATCGAGCAAGGAGAGTATCCTCAGCTTGAGCAAGACCTTACCAGAAAGACACCCAAAGCGCCCAAACTTTTCAAAGAAACGGGGCAGATTGATTGGACAAAATCCAGCGAGCAAATTCATAACTTAGTAAGGGGGCTTTCACCAATTCCTGCAGCCTGGACCACGCTCAACGAGAAGCATTGTAAAATTTATAAAACCAATTTGGCCACTCCGCGACTTACTGAAGATGTGGAGGATAAGCAACCAGGGGAGTTTATAACAGATAATAAAAAATACCTTTATTATAAAACTGGAGATGGTTTTATAGCCATTGAAGAACTACAAATTCAGGGTAAGAAACGAATGGAAGTAAAATCGTTTTTATCAGGGAATAAACTCATCTAATTTATAATAAAAAGCTGTGGTTGACGGTCATAAATCAACCACAGCTTTTTGTTTATCTATATCCCTTGTTGAGTGTTTAAGCGAAGCGCCACCAACAAGTAACCATTCAAGGATTTGGAATACTTTATTTTTCGTGTTGTTTATCAATCCTAAAGCTGCTTGAGGAGTTTTTCGTAGTGTGAAGGGTGAATCTTTTTGGTATTATGTTCCTTTAAATGTTTCAATGCTTCCCGATAGCTTCGTGAAAAAGCGTCACTACCAGAAGTTTTGATATGTGGAATAACCCCTACTTGCTCAAAACTCGTTTTGGTAATGGCATTGATTGTTTGCTGACAAGCAATATTGATCGCAAAGTGCTCGCTAATGGTATGATAAGAGGCTCCATTGCCCGCCCCCGCAGTAGTTTCTCCAATGATGGTGGCTCGCTTTAGATGTTTCAGCATATAAGCAAAAGACTCGGCAGCAGACCCGGTTTTTTTGTTTACTAGTACATATATAGGAAGTTTAGGAAGCTTTTTACCTGGCACATCGGCACTGGTCCACACACTGGTTCGGTTGCCATCATGGCGACAATAATAATCGGAGAGATGAATGCGTTTTCCATCAAAAAAATAACTGATTAAATAGGCCACAATTTCTTCAAAGCCTCCTCCATTATTTCTCACATCTACAATTAGGGCATCCGTATTTGAGAAGGTTTTTAAGGTACGTTGAACTGCCTTTTTGGCATTTTCAAAATTACTCCAGGTAGTAAAATGCTTGACCTTTAAATACCCCACATTTCCAGCAAGTACCTTGGCTTCTTGTAGCCCAAAGTTGCTCCATTCACCTTCATAGTTTAGGCGAGGAACATTGGAAGTTTTTTTAGGATGAGGAATATTATAAAACACATTCATATGCAAGTCTCCATTGATAGACCTTAGATCTTTGGTGAGTCGTTTGGCCAAGTCGGCTGGGTTAGAGATTTTGCTGTATACCCCGCTTTTGAGGTTGTGTTGGATGAGGTGACTCATTTTCTTGCCTTCGGCCAATGTAATGTAGTAGTGTTCTACCAGGCGCGACATCGTATTCACCAAATGATTCAGCTCGTTGGGTTTTAAGGCTTTTTGGAGGTTTTTCTGGGCAAAAACAACTGTGCTTCCATTGACTAAAAACAGGAATGCCACAGTGTTTATCAATAATGATTTTAACTTTTTCATGATTTTTATTTTTGGTATGGTAATAAGCCCAAAAATAAAGGAGGCAAATCGGGAAAAATAGTATCAGTTTAGCTCTTAGAAATTTAAAGTTGCTGAAAGTGCTTGGGCAAAAAGCCAGTTCTTTCCTTAAAGTTTTTGATAAAATGACTTTGATCTACAAATCCACAATAATGAGCGATCTCAGATAAAATCATATCCGAATTTTTAATAAGCGCAATGCTTCTATCTATCTTTAGTTTACGCTGATATTCCCCAAAAGTACAATGAAAGTATTTTCGGAAATGCTTGGAGATGGTAACTGGATGTACCCCCACCAAAGAAGCCATTTGATGAAGCGATAGATGCTCATTCCAGCGGTCTTGTAACAGTTCATCTACAAGACATACCCATTTTGGCAAAACACCACTACCTGCTACGCTTGGAGGTGTAGAAACCAACTCCAATAAAAGCATCAACAAATTGGTGTGATCGTCGGTAGGAGCCAGCAGCATTTCGCGTTGCATTTTCAAAATGAGCGCTCTGGTATCTACATTTTTTTGCAAAGCCATTTGGATATTGGCAGGTGATAAGTAGTATTTTTTCAGAAAATCGTCGCTTATCTCAATGTTGGCACTTTTGGATATTGGCTCAGGCGAAACCCAACGATGCACCTCTTCGGGATGATAAAAGAAAATACTACCTGCTTTTTGCGTGTAGAGGGTTCGTTTTTTAGTTTCTGATTTTCCTCCTTGGAACACAAAACAAATGTGGAGATTTTGATGGTAATGCCAATCAGGAGAGCTATTGGGAGCGGAGTAGTGGGTATGGGTAATAATGCTGCCTTCTACTTGCACTTTATTCACGATGTTACCTGTATATTGTCCTTCATTTAATACAAACATATCGTATTTTTTAGGTGTACCATTGTGTTCAAGCTTACAAATGCAAATACCTGCCAGTATTCAAAAATAACCGACAGGTATCATCTTAAACTTTGTATTTGAGAAATGGTTACACCACAAATACTACCTCAATGTTTGCCCTACTTCTCTAATCACGTCTAATAAATATCGAGTAGATTGTTCGTCTTTGCGATGATTGATTAGACAAGCCCGTAAGACAAATTCCCCTTTGAGGGTCGTACCCGTGATAAAAACCCTTCCATCGCGCTCAAGTGCGGGAATCAAAGCCTTGTTGAGTTGAATGATTTGTTCTGGATTGTGAAACCCGCCAGTATACTGAAAACAGCTAATGGCCAATTCTGAAGTCGTAATCAGTCTAAAGTCGTTGGCCAGCTTGATTTGCTCATTGAGGTAGTCCGTTAAATCAATGTCTTTTTGGATCATCGCCTTGATGCGATTCACCCCATAAGCTTTGGTACTCATCCAAACCTTCAGTGCCTTGGCATTACGCGAAAGCAAAAAATGGTGTTCGTTCAATTCTAACCTTCCTGGATCCTTATCCAGCGATTTATCCAAATAAGAAGCCTTTTTGAAGTAAGTTCTGTACAAGTGATCCCAGCTTTTTACCAAGACACAGCCTATCTCAAAGGGTTGGTAAAACCATTTATGGAAATCAAGTGCGACCGAGTCGGCCAATTCGATGCCTTGGTAGAGCGATTTTTTAGTATCCAGTGAAGATGCCAACCCACCGTAAGCACCATCTACATGAAACCAGAGCTTGTATTTTTGAGCGATATGTGCAATGGTTGTGAGGTCATCAATGGCTCCAGTATTTACCGTGCCAGCATTGCCAATCACACAAAAAGGTTGAAAACCGTTTTGTAGATCATCATTGATTTGCTGTTCCAGTGCTTCCAGATCAATTGTAAAATCTTCTTTAGTAGGGATATGACGTAAATGATTGGCACCAATGCCCAATAGTTGAATACTCTTGTCTACGCTACTGTGGGTTTCTTCAGAACAATAAACCGTAAAGGGCCTCATCCCAAATAAGCCTTTATTGCGAATGTCAGCTTTCTCGAAATAAATGTTACGAGCCACCGTCAAGCCGTCCAGGTTAGCCGAAGAACCACTTGAGCTTAGAAAACCACCTACGCTATGTCCAGGTTTTTGCTGAAACCCAATCAATTCCGCTGCCCATTGAATCACCCGTTTTTCTATTTCGGTAATGGCTGGTGCCAAATGCCACTTAGTGACGTTTTGGTTGATGGTAGAGGCCAGCGTATCAGCCACAATACTTACCTGATTGCCCCCTGCCATTACGTAGGCGTACATATGGGGACCCAGGTTGCCAGTGGCGGTATTAAGAACCTTTTCTTCCACCAAATCAAATAGCTTGTCTAAAGGCATACCCCCCGTAGGAGCTGGTTCGTCAAACCAACTTTCTACCTCTCTTTGGGGATGAAAACGATATCCTGGTTGTTCCTGTACTTTTTCAAATTGTTTGAGTACCAGTTCAGTGCTTTTATCTAGTAAATCTTTCAACTCCTCTTGCGAAAAGTCAAGTGTGTTGTTGGTGATCAATGTTTTTTGCATCTTTTCAATCTCTTGTTTGTCCACGAAGCGAATATTGATTCAGGTATTTTACAAATATATAAAAACTTACGTAATTGATTACGTAATTTGTTTGGCTTATGCTTTTAAACAATGTTTAATTATCCGTAAGTTTTTGATTTGTAAGATATTGGAGCTATAAAATTTAGATCTAAAGCTTCTTAAAATACCTTGCAATAGGCAATAACTTAAAACCAGCCTTTTCGTAACTGGCTCGAGCAGGTGCATGTCCAGGATCACCCCCAGTATCTATCATTGCTATTGAGATACCTTCCTTTTTTATATATTCCAAGCCAAAATCCATCAAAGCTTTACTAACGCCTTGGCGCTGATAGTCAGGGTCTACAGCAATCATATATACTTCTCCCAAACCCTCTTCCTTATTGATCTTTAGCGCAATAAAACCCGTTACTTGCGTTTCTCTCAGACTTACCCATACCTTGGTTTCACCAGATGTGCAGGTATGTTCTACTGAAGCTTTTTGGCTTGCTTCCCAACCTTCAGGGTAAAATGTTTCATAAATTTCTGGATCCATGGTCTCTTTAATCGCCGCAAAAACCGGAGCCCAGGCGCGAAGCGAAAGCTGGACGATTTGGTCGAGATGATCTTTGAGGTAAGGGGTAATTTCCATTGTTGGGTCAATTGTTTGGTTTAAAGTTAACAAAAATAGCCGAGACAATTGCTCGGCTACTATTACAACAAATGGTGAAAATTATATTTTAAATATCGGTAAGTAAAATAAATATCGATGGGTAGTGAAGTTGGATTATTCTACCACACACTTAATCGCAATTGTTACTTTTTTACCAACAACAAACCCAGGCACTTTGCCTACTTTAAAATTGGCTCGGTTGAGTTCGAGAGTACCCTCAAAACGGTTGTTTTGATAAGTAAAAGGTATTGTTATTTCTTGAGCGATTCCTCGTACAGTTAAGGTTCCAATAGCTTGGTAACCATTGTCGGTAGCGATTATTTGGCTTGACTTAAAGCGAATTTGAGGGTGGTTGGCTACATCAAAAAAGTCAGCTTGCTTTAAGTGTTCATCTCTTTTGGGTACTTTGGTATTGATAGTGGCCAAGTTTACACTTACATCAAAGCCAGAAGCTGCCAGGTTTTTTGGGTCAAAGTTAATTTGCCCTTGCATGCCACCAATAGTACCGTTTACTTTCTTAAGGCCAAACATTTTTATCTGAAAGTTTGCTAAAGAATCTGTTGTGTTAATTGTTTGGGTAGTTACCATGATACTTGATATTGTATTATTTTTAGAATTATTTAATAATACAAATATCTGACATTGCAGATTGCTATGCATTAATCTAGATTAAGAAATGTGACGGACCATACTACTAGACATTTTTCGTTTGTGGAGACACAAACGAAGGCGACCGCGCCGTTGGCCGTGTCCTCACGGCCAACTTTAGCTAAAATGTCTAGTAGTATAGTGACAGACTTACCTTTCATAAATTTCTATGGGCAAATCATCGGGGTCGGCAAAAAAGGTAAATCGTTTGCTTGTAAACTCATCTACTCGAATGGGTTCAGGAGTTACCCCTTTTTGCTGCAACTGGGCAACAGTAACTTCAATATCGGTTACCTCAAAAGCCAAATGACGCAATCCTGCCGCCTCTGGTCGTGAAACTCGAGCAGGAGGGTTAGGGAAAGAAAATAGCTCTATCACGTAATCCCCCTCAGGAAAGGCCAAATCTAGCTTATAAGAATCCCTTTCTTGGCGATAGATTTCCTGCTTTATTTCGAAGCCCAATACTTCGGTATAAAACTTTTTAGACACTTCATAATTGCGGCAAATGATGGCAATGTGATGTAGTTTGGAGAACATGAGCTATGTATTTCTTGGTAATTTGCAAATATAAGATTGATATCGATATACAAGCGTTTACTTTTTTACCCCAGCCAAAGCCTTCGCCTTCTGCATAGTTTCCTGATGATTTTTAGTCAAAACTTTGGGCTGATAGTTTTCACGGGGAGTGCCATCAATATGTTTTAATTTTAAATCAGGAATTTGGTAACCAATGCCTGTTTGAGGCAATTTATAAGAATGTACTTCTCCAATAAGCTTAGCCATAGGGGTACCTACAATGGTAGCTCTTTTCATCCCGTCGAAGCCAATGGCGATACCTTCGCCCATACTGCCTGTCCAGCGCCCCACGGCTACGATCAGTTTTTTAGTATAGATTTTTTTACGAGGACTTACCAACTCCCACCAACTACGACGTACTCCACGCGTCACATTGGTAGGGTATTCGTGTTTTTGATAAGGCATTTCTTTGCTGGTGAACCTACCCATCAATGCACGGGCAACGGTCGTATTGCCTCCTCCAGGCGTATTGGTTAAATCCAGAATTAAACTTTTGGTATCAAACAAAGCTTCCAGCGCTTGGTCAAATGCTGGGATTAAATCATAATTGCCTAAAGCATTTTTGACTTTGATATAGCCCACATTGCCTTTGAGCTTTTTATAAGATAACAATTGCCCCTGGTCAGGAAAATAGGTTTTTTCACCAGTACCTTGCTTGATGGTAATGCTACGGGGTTGATTGTGTACCCCAGCAAAGAGCATATTGGTAGCATAAGCGTACATTTCAGGAGTTAGCTTTTGGGCCGATTTGGGAAGAAATTGCTTGAGCTGAGGCTCGATGGCTTTTTGATTGAATTTAGTGACTATAAAACCAGGCTGAAGTCCGGCTTTTTCGGCACGCGAATCTGGCTTTACATCTACAATCTTAAATTGATTAGGAGCCATTCGCTGCACATATATATCCTGACCCGAAGGGATAATTCTATTAGAAGAAGGCAAATTGGTGTACAAAAACACGTGACCATTGTGCAGCTCATAGGTTACCCTTTCCAAAAAACGAATAAAGTCGGTTTGATTGGTGATTTTGGCGGCTTGAGGCTGATAAATTTCTTTTACCTTTTGCCAGTCAATGGGTTGCGTATCAAAATAAGCGTAATTGTTTTTAAAATTGTTCCAAAAAGATAAAAAGTCCTTTTCGTAAATACTTTGAGCACTTAGGGCAATCGTTTGAAGCAATAAAACAGAGGCAATCACAAATTTTCTCATAAAAATATAAGTATTATCATGGGTTTAAGAGTATGCTTAAATATAAAGCAACCCAATGACTATTCCATACCGTAAAAGTTGCAATTGTCGCCTCAAATGCTGACAAGCCATTTATTATTCATAAAGAATTCAGGCGAGTATGCCGTGTTTTACACAATCTGAGTGCCCTCGTCCCAATAATAACTATCAGGATAAACGCGTTCCCCAAAAATAGCAGTGCCCACTCTTACAATAGTAGCTCCTTCTTCTATGGCGATTTCAAGGTCTCCGCTCATGCCCATCGATAGCTCTCTCAAGTCTACATTGGGTAGGTTTAAATTCATTGCTTGTTGTTGCAAGTTTTTGAGTAGCTGAAAGCATTTTCTTACTTTTTCGGGAGCTTCACTAAATAAACCAATAGTCATTAGTCCTTTAATGTTCATCGTATTGAATTGGGCCACCTGCTGGATTAGCTCCAAAGTGTGTTCTGGTGCCGCTCCAAATTTGCTGGCCTCATAGGAAGTATTGACCTGAATAAATACATCCATCGTTTTTTGTTCAAAAGCGAGGCGATTATGTAGTTTCTCCGCTAACGAAAAACGATCGATAGATTCAATACAATTGGCCCATTTAATTACTTCCTTGATTTTATTGGTTTGTAAATGGCCAATAAAATGAACGTTGGCCTGAAGGGTTTGAAGTGTGTTGCCTTTTTGCTTCAATTCCTGTGCTTTATTTTCTCCCACAAGGTTTTCCCCCTGACCTAATGCAAACTTTATACGCTCAATGTCCACTGTTTTAGTAGCTAGTAAAAGTTTTACCTCGTCAGCGTCACGGTTTGCTTTTTTGCAGGCAGCTTGTATTCTACGATGTATCGTTTGCAGGTTTTGTATGATAAGCTCTGACATGCTGTATTGATTTATAAAGCGGTCTCGACTTTTAAAATATGAGTGAAAACTTGTGCTGTAAGGATCCCTGTCATAATTCAGGATCAAAAATCGAGACGACTTTAATGCCAAAAATAGACCGTACTTTCTTATTTCCAGTAATTATTTGCTGCCGCAATGGTGGCAAATTCAGTAGCCACAGTTTGGCCAATGGCAATCAGCATTGCGGCGTCTTCAGCATAAACCGGACGTAGTTTGTCCCTTACTTCAGCATTGGGTTGGGTAAGTTTTATCACCAAACGAGCCATTTTTACCGCTAGTTGGCGACCTTCTTCAGGAGTGTTGGTAATCAATGAGTTACCAGGAATTAATTGTGTTTGTTCAGCCATAATAGATTACTTTTCAGATAAATTAAAGCCGAAGTAGTACATTACAACCCATAAAAACAGTAACAAATGTTACTTTACAGCACTTTTATTTTCCGCCCCACCTGTTTTACCTTTTGATTAGCCCCCATTTTTTTCATCAAGCGAGAGATCACTTCTCGTGAGGTGCCCAGATCATTGGCAATGTCTTGATGAGAAATGGCTAAAGTATCGGTTTTGGCTATTTGAGTACGAGTAGTGAGATAATTTAGTAAACGCTCCTCCAGGTTATAGCAGGTTACTTGCTTGGTTGTATGCAAAAGATCTTGATAATGCCTTTGGTAACCTTTCAAAAGCATTTGATTGAAAGACACATATTGCCTGATCCAATGATGTACTTGCTGGATAGGGAGCATTAATAATTCACTATCGGTTTCGGCGATGGCAGAAAACTCTACTGGAGCCTCGCTAAAATCAAAAATATGCGCAAAACTGAATATGCAAGGGTCACCAGGGTTAATGTAATACAACAAAAACTGAATGGCGTCTTCATGACTGAATACTTTGACATTTCCCCGAAGTACAATTGGTAAAAAACGAATATATTGTCCTTGACGGACGATATGTTTTGTGGCAGGAAACTTTTCTACCAATGCACAAGCTTCTATTGCTTCGAGCAAAGGTTTTTCCAGGTGTGGTAAGCATTCGTTAATGAGTGCAGTATCCATAAAGTAAGGCGATTTTTGTGGCGTAAAAATAGGCATTACTTCAATAAATGAATAAGAATCTTAAGCCAATAGCCAAGTTTTAGCCTGTTCCTCGTCATCAAATTGTTTACGCTGAAGGCCCTTCTCGGTGATATTCTCATTAAAAGTTTGCTGTAGCGATACCCGCTCAAAAATAGACGAAGGTAGGATAGTGGCAATTTTAGCAATACCATTTTTAGCATAATTATCTATTACATATTCAGTAGTCCACTCTTGTAAATCGGGTTCTATCACAAACTTGAATAAGCGAACATCTATCATAAGGCGAGTGACAGCGTAAGAGAAAATAGTAGGCTGCAGATGGGTAAAAAGATCTTTAAACTGGATGTCTGTTAAATACTGAGATTGCTCTTTCCAAATGTTTTTTGCCATTTGGGTATGGGTATCAAAATAGGTGCTCACAAATTCATTTTCAAAAATTTTCTGCATGTTCGTAAGTAATGTTTATATCAGAGTAATATAGACAATACACGATAAATTGTAAAGAGGTTGGCCTTAGTCGATAAGGGTTTGTACGATAATGTTGAATTTGGTCTAAAATATAAATATTTACCTTTTTGTACTCACCCAAACTTGCCCTATCAACGCTACCAAAAAGCCTACAATGCCCAACACCAAAGCCCAATAAGCCAACTGCGTTTCTTGCCGATTGATATTAATGACATAAATGGCCACCAATCCCCATAGCGTCGGAAAGTTATAATAAGCCGATTTGAAATAGATGGCTACGCCAATAGTAACTAAGCCCGCAGTAATGATGATAATCAAAGCTTGCAGGTGAGGGGATAACGCAAATGGATTGAAACTGAGAAAATTGGCTGTGACCGAAATATTGACTAAAGTAGCCACTGATATCCAGCCGCAAAGCATTTTTAGAGGGATAAACAACGGACGGCGATCTTTGCGATCTTGTAGCACAAACATCGCCGAAATCAAGGCAATGAAGATGATAAAAATAAGCACCAAACTACCCAAACCAAAGCTATTGAATGGCACATACCATTCCCAGAATGTATTGCCCCAAAATGCTATAGCCGCGAGCCAGCCTACAGTTCGTAAAGTTTTATCACGTTGGTATATGGGCCACATTTGTACAATCGCAAATAGGATACAACCCAAAAACAAAACACTCCAAATAGCAAAGGCATAAGTAGCTGGTACGGCTAGAGTTTGCACCTCACGTGAACGCATTCCAACATTAAACTGCCAACCCATAATATTGGGGATGGCCCCCATAACTACCTGAGCAAGCGCCCCTGTAAATACTAATCCAATGCGTACATAATCACGAGAAGTAGTTCGTGGTTTGGTTAAAGTGAACCCCATTTTTTTTCATATTTTGCTAACAAAAGAACCGAAAAGGAGAGAAGTTGTTTGGAGGTTTGGCTTGAATGATGGAAAGGTTGCATAAGAAATTTCGTTTTTTTCGGGAAACAAAAACTTGCTTATGCTTATCAAAATGGCGTACAACTGGGCTGGCTCATCAATCCCGACGAGCAAAAAACCTACATTTATCGCCCCAATCAATCCCCTGAAACCATAGAGGGCTTTGATCAAAAACTATCAGGAGATGGTGTATTGAATGGTTTTGAGTTTGATTTGGGGGTGTTGAAGTAATCAAATATTGAGCTTAACATAGTACTTCTATTAATTAGTATAATGTCCTATTTTGAATGATTTACTTTCTTTGATTAGGACCACCTTCAACCGATTAACAAATAATACTAAACCCAAACATTTCCAAAACCCAACAT
>DMXI01000042.1 GCA_003483885.1 Microscillaceae bacterium | reverse complement strand
CCTCCTTCCATGCTGACCACCTACCCGCCCGTAATACAACGAAAAAGCTACACATATTTTTCCTTCTCTGCTAGAACTTGACAGCCCTGCGATGCATCGGGGGAACTTCGAATAATGAAGGAAACAAGCGCCGGAGTTGGCGTCAGCTTCCTTCTTGCATCGTTGATCAGCGTTCGTTCATCAACATTTTTACACTCGCTAAACAACATTGAGTTTAGCCTTGGTGGGGTAAAGTGGTTTGATTACCTTTGGTCTCCTTTCAGTAAGATCAAAGGCTCGAAAATAGTGCTCAAACACCCAGAAAGGGGTAATTATTCCTTGATCCGATATTTTCCCGCTTGATATGATACCAACTGATCTTTCCTGGCGTCAAGATAACAATCGACTCGTTTGTTGTGAGACTTTATTATTGGCCTAGGGTGGCTTTGCGGTTCAGAGTTATAAATTTACGGGCAGTTTTAAGCCGTTGACCCTGATTGGCTTTGGGGGTATCAGCATCATTGATCATGACCAATACCTGTAAATTCTTTAACCGAGGGTTGATTTTTAAATCCTTCCATTGGTATTGCACCTCAAGTACCCATTTTTCCTTTCCTTTTTTTGTGGTTTGTTTTTGCATAACATACTGTGGCTCAGCTACGGGCAAGGTTACGTTTTTTCGGTATTTGCGTTGTCGCAATGACTGCCACTGCAAAGCTTTGAGACGGGGCGCAAACCAACTGGTATAGTTATTATCCAGGGCTCTTATTTGAATCTTGAGATGGTCATAGAGGTACATTTTATCCATTCGACGGCCACTTTTCAGGCGAATGATGGATTGCTCTTTTGTAATGGTCTGTTCATCCCATACATTGTCTTCCCATTGAACGTACACAAACAGCCCCGTTTCGTTCCAGGCCAGTTTAATATCTGCTTTTAGATCACCTTTAGCGAGTTTACCTGTCACTTTAAGGTTGGTTTTTGAGTCACTTTGGTAATAATGGCTTGGAATGTCTTTCCATTCTTTGGCTTTCCCGTCGATGTTCACTTTTGCTAAAAAAGGAATGGTAAGTTTAGTATCTTGTGCCTGAATGGTAACTCCGAGGCTTAGGATACTGAGTAAAAAGAGTAGGTAGGTTTTCATTGTGTTTGTATGATGGTGATTGGGTGAATCAAAAGATACAAAAACAAATGGAACTCCCCCAATAAAGCGTGGTTTAAAACCCCAGGGTAACTACCAATTGGTTTCCTTCGGTTTTTACGTCTTGCAACAGCATACGGGCTAGGTTTTGTTTGTATTTAGACTTTTTGAGTTCATATATCGGAAAACTGGCCAGGTAAACTGCTACGGCTTTTTCCAGCATCTTCACTACCCGGTCTTTTTGGGAGCCTTCTATGTTGTCCAGGTTTACTTTGTTGATGTGGAAGTCTTTCATATAAAAGGCCTTTTTTTCCTGCTTGTAGGCTACTTTGCCCGATACGTTTAACTTACCCTGGATAGATTTGGTGAGGGCATTGCCATTGAACGATACATCTATAAAAAGCTGATCTTCTTTGATGGTGAGCTTGGGATCAGTAAGTTCTATTTTGGCTACCAGAGCACTTTTTTTATAGGGAAATTTTTTATCTACTGCTTTTTGCAGTTTTTCTTCGGAGAGCTTGATCACCAAAGGGGATTTGTTGCAGGCTTGCAAAAAAATGGCCACTAACAAGAGTAAAACGTATTGTTTTTTCATAAAGGGTATACATTTGAGTTAGGTTCAAATTTAGAAAACTTCCCAACAAATGAAGGCAAATATTCAGTTTATGCGCAGCAATATGAGTACAAAACCCCACTTACCTCCCTTTATATAATAAACATTATATAGAATAAGAATCTCAAGCAAGAGGTGGTTTTGTCTAGTAGAAAAAACATCTCCCGCCGCAAGCGGCACCCTCTTCAAAGAGGGAGTTCACACCTTGCTCTAGAAGATTGTAATGAATACAAAATTCGTTTTATATAATGTCTAATAAAGAAAGGATTATTATATATTCTTTTCTGGGAATTTTTAAAACCATTTTTTCACTCATAAGGGATTCGATTCAACAATACATTTGTTGTTTCAAGGGCTTTGTAGCTTGCTTGGAAGATCAGTCATCTACCGACTGTCTATACCCTAGCCTATACCCTACTCGGAGAGTGAAACCTTCCTGAAAATACAAGAAATGATTGTTTGGATCAGCCCTTTGTTTTAATCCAGGGAATCATGTCTATACATAAACAAGACGCTGAAAACACTGCGGATCAATCCAATGCAGTGGGTAAAACCAAATCATCTACCCAAACTTCAGGCAAATCAGGTAACGTCCATCCTTCGACAATCCAGACCAGGCAAGGCAGCAAACCACCCATTCAGGCCAAGCAAAAACCCATACAAGCCAAAAGTTCTCAAAAAGGAGCCATTCAGGCCAAACAAAAGCCCTTACAAACCAAAGCCAGTCAAAAAGCGCCTATTCAAGCCAATCTTACAAAGTCGATGCGCTCTTCAGGTACACAAAGTACTCAAGATAGTCTCAAAGAAGATATGGGCAATCAGTATAATGTAGACCTCTCGAGTTACAAAGAACACCCTAACTCTTCTTTCCCAGATAAGGTAAATGCTGAGGCGACCATTCAAGGCAAGGATATTCATTATGGGCCAGGTAAGTTTACCCTCGAGAACCGTAAACATGAATTTGGGCACGCCATAGACAATACCCTCAATGGTACGCCCAAGGCCGACACCAGTGTAAACGGGATGCCCGTGGATACTTCTCGAGAAGCTAAAGCCGATGAGATTATGAATACGCCGTTGCAGGCAAAGGTGAAGGGGGGAGAAAAGCTTGCCTCGCCAGTGAGTAGTAATGCTGTGCAACGCAAAATCAAAAGTCGCAACGACGAAGATACTGGTACAGATTATGACGCCAGCAAGGCCAATAAATTTGAGAGTATTCCTTTGCTAAAGCAAATGATGGAATCTGATATCAACTTTTTGATTTCAGGCGAAGGCATCATTGAAGCTATAGAGTATTACCTGGATCAGGCAAATAATGCCAACGTAGTAGATAACCAACAAAATGACAATGCTTCAGATAATGAAATGTCAGACGACGAGGATGATGATGGCAATATAGAGGAAGCGTTGGAACAACTCAATGATGCCTATTTCTTGCTGCCAGGGGTACATCTCATTGGTGAAAGCCATGTAGATGATAAGGGAAATCGTAATGAAGATTTTGATAATTTTAATAATCAGTTTTATGGGGATGATGGTGCTACGGCTGTTTCGGAGTATTTTGGTACCAGCGAGCATATGAATAGTACTGAACAATATGACAAAGGAGATGAAAATCGGATACATTTGCCACTGGAAGATAATCTAACACGCCTTGGCAATAGTTTTTCACTGCATTTGGATGCCTCCAGTATTGTAATGAGTTACATAAATAAAAAGAAATTGAATGCTAAGCAATGGGAAGGGTTGCATGATGCTCTGGAGATTTTGGATAACTATGAAGGCAAACACATCGCCTTGATTGAGGCCTTTTTGGGCTCTGATAAGGAGAGTGTTAAAAACTTTAAGTTTGACAAAAATGGTAACTATCAAAAAATGGTAAAGGAGATGGGCACAGTGGCTAGAACCTCACTTATTTTTGCCAAAAGAGCCCTAGATGCTATCAAAGTTGACCAAAAAAA